>CAZAGA010000436.1:0-2956 GCA_964484335.1 uncultured Anaerolineaceae bacterium | reverse complement strand
TCATTATACGACCACGCCCAAAGAGGAAAAGACAAATGACTGTTTTAATATGAAACTGAAATATATTCAGTTTCCTAACTGTGATGGAATAGGACATACAGAGACAGTCTGCGTTGCGGAAACGGATGCTCTAAAACGGCTGGATCATGGAGCTGTCTGAGGTACCCGATAATGGCGCGAGGCTCTGTTCGAAAGGAATGCATCCATGCAGGGTAATTCACCTTCCACGCAAGTTGACTTTCCCCCTCTGCCGGCTGGACAAGCGATCCTGGCAGCTTTACCCTTTTTAGGTTTTGGCCTGGCCAGCCTGTTGAGTAAAAACAACCTCCTGTGGGAAGGCCTGGGCGACTTGCCGTTCTGGCCCAGGCAGATCCTTCAACCCTTCCTGGTGCTTAACTGGCTCGTGCTGGTTGGCCTGGGCATTGGCTTGCTGAAGGATTCCCCACGCTGGACTTTCGCCTACCTGGGATGGGCGCTGCTATATGGGTGGTGGTGGACGGGAATGCGCAGCTTTGGATTTGACTGGGAGGCGAGAATCTGGCTGCCTTTCCTGGCAGTATTCGGAGGTGTTCTTTTGATCCGCCGGTCCTGGCGGCCGTGGTTGGCTTTGTTGAAAGGCTTAAACCAGGATTGGACACTGTTTTCGCTCGGGGTGTATATTCTTTACAGCTATGTTTTTATGATGTACGATGAGAATCATCACCCCTACCTGGCCTGGTTCATCCTCGGCGCAACGCTCTTTTCCAGCCTGGGCGCCTGGGCCTACTTCCGGCAGGCAGGTCCGCTTCGCCGGGTGCTTGTCTTGCTAGGGGGGTTGTTGGGTCAGATTTTTTTGAACAGCCTGAACGAGGCGACCTGGGATTTCGCCGCCTATTACGGGCTGCCCAGCCGGGATCAAAACTCGTTCCGGGTTGGCCTGGTCATTTTCGGGCTGATGGCCTTGATCCTGTTAGCAAATGGGTTAATCGCTCACTGGCGGCATCTCCGCCGCCAGCGAGTCTAATCCAGAAACCTGGTTTCATAGAAATTTCGGCTAAACAAAGGTGCTGAAGCGAGCGTATTTTGGATTCCAGTGCACGTCGCGAAAATACACCCGGACCGCTTCTTGATCCCCTGCTTCCAGAAGCTGGATCATTTGCCAGTGTTCCTGGTTCATTTTCACCAACATCCCGCCGACATCTTCGATCGGCACCTGGAAATGGTACTCCTTGTGCATGAAAAACTTTTTCAGCGTTTCTACAATTCGGATCAAGTCATCATTACCACTGGCGAGTAGAATTAGACGATGAAACTGGTATTGGAGCTGGTGATAGCGGGCGTGGTTTTCTTCACTCAACGCCTGATCCATCTCCCTGGCCAGCCGGCGCAGCTCGGGTAAATCCAGGCTTCCCGGCCGTTCTAAGGCAGCCACCGCCCCCATTGCTTCCAGGTTACCGATAATCTGGTAAATATTGCGGACTCGTTCAAGATCCAACTCACGGATGAAGAAACCGCGCCGGGGGAGATGCTCGATGTAGCCTTCGCTGCTCAACTGCATCAGCGCTTCACGCACCGGAGTACGGCTGATCTCCAGCGCGGCGCAGATGCTGGCTTCATTAATACTCTCATTGGGCCGCAGTTTTCCGCTGGTGATCTGATCGGAGATGTAGCCGTAGACGATATCTTTCAGCGATTGGTAGGCTACCATGCGTTTCCGACCTCCTGGCTGCTATCACCGGGTAAATCGTAGAATCGCTGGACGCGAGCGTTGATCTGGCAGGTGACTTCATAGGTGATGGTTTTAAGCACATCTGCCCATTCGTCACCAGTGATTTCTTGATCCCCGCTCTTGCCAATCAAGACAACTTCGTCACCTACACGCACATCACTCTCTGGACCCAGGTTGACCATGCTCTGGTCCATGCAAACCCGTCCGACAACCGGGTAAGAACGGCCCCGGATGAGGACCCGACCGCGATTGGAAAACAGGCGATTGAATCCATCGGCGTAGCCGGCTGGGATGGTAGCAATCCAGGTGTCCTCAGGCGCTACCCAGGTTCGACCATACCCAATGCTTGTCCCGGCTGGCACCTTTTTGATAAAAGATACCCGGGTCAAGAAGCTCAAGCCAGGTTTTAGCGGGATGCTGCGCGGGGTACCAGGATCCGGATAAAAACCGTAAATCATAATCCCCGGCCGGACCAGATCCAACCAGCCGGGGGGATGGGCCAGGACGCCGCCCGAATTTGCGCAATGTACCAAATCCACCTGCCGGCCAAGGGTTGACTGGATGGCATCCACAGTAAGCTTGAAGCGCTCAATTTGAGCCCGAGTATAGGTCGGATCACGGTCATCGCTGACCGGCAGATGGGAGAATATCCCTTCCAGGCGCAGGGCGGGGCAGTTACGCTCAAGATGAAGAGCCAGTTCCGGGGCAGCCTGTGGCGCCACGCCGATCCGCCCCATCCCGGTATCCACCTTGAGATGGACAGAAGCCTGCAGCCTGGCGGAATCACACACCTGCTGCAAAGCGTCTATATTCCCCCGCTCGCAGACTGCCAGGGTCAGCCGGCCACGCACGGCTGCTTCCATTTCTTCGGGAAAGGCCGGGCTGAACTTTAAAACCGGCAGCTCGATTCCAGCCTGACGCAATTCCAGACCTTCAGGTACCGTAGCCACCCCCAGCCACTCGACGCCGATATTCTCAGCCAGGCGGGAGACTGCGACTGACCCATGCCCATAAGCGTTGGCCTTCACCGCAATCAGCAACTTGCGCTGTGCTCCAATCGCCTGGCGGATCCCTTCCAGGTTGAAGCGAATATGATCCAGATGAACCCGGACATGCGTTTGGTAGAGCATAGACGCCTTTCAGGCCAGACGAGCCGGCTTAGCCGTAACGCTGCATAAAGCGCTCCATCCGGTGCAGCGCTTCTTCGATTTTTTCATACGCCGTCGCATACGAGCAGCGCACAAACCC
>CAZAGA010000435.1:0-2960 GCA_964484335.1 uncultured Anaerolineaceae bacterium | reverse complement strand
CGGTCGCTTCGGCGTTCATGGTTTTGGCCAAAGCGGCGATGGCATGCTCGGCGCGTGATTCCTGGATGTATCCGATGATGGCGTTGATCAGCACTACACCAAAGATCACCGCAGCATCGGTGGGATCTTTGAGCACTGCCGTCACTGCGCTGGCGAGGAGCAGGATCAGTACCAGCGGGTTGTTAAATTGGAGCAGGAAGCGGACCAACGGGCTTTTCCCCTTTTTCGGGGTTAAGACGTTCTTCCCGAAACGTTCCTGGCGGTGTTTGATTTCAAAAATATCGAGGCCTTTATGTTGGTCTGTATCGAGCAGGTTAAGCACTTCAGCAGCGGTGAGATGATGCCAATGTTTTCCTAATAATGTGTCCATTGTTCACCAGTGATTTTAATAATTCAATCTTGCGAATAAAAAAACAACTTGATTGTTTTTTCATTCGCAGGCTATTTTTGGTTGGTCGGATTAAACTGGCGCCAGGGTCCCGGCGAAGATGATCCAGGCCAGGACAGTCTTGGCAGCCAAGCTTAGAATGATGTAAACGCGCTCGCCGTACAGGTAATCTTTCCAGCGGCCGACCTTTTTGTATTGCAGC
The DNA here is from genome assembly GCA_964484335.1 of uncultured Anaerolineaceae bacterium. Taxonomy (GTDB): domain Bacteria; phylum Chloroflexota; class Anaerolineae; order Anaerolineales; family UBA4823; genus CAZAGA01. Next base: position 2,370 of record CAZAGA010000435.1, on the reverse strand, counting down.
ACCATGTTTACAGCAAAGATGTTGAAGAAGACGAACAGGGTGGGGATGATGGCGTAGACAAAAGCGGGCGGCTCGCCGCCTTCGCCAGCCAGGGAGCCGAGGAAGTAGGTCACGATGACGATCCAGGGGACGATGCCGGCAACGCAGCCGTAAATGAAAGCGGTCCAGTCCGTCTTCTTGGTGTACTGGTTGTGGTACTCCATCATGATCCCGAACAGGTTCATCATGGCGTTAATGCCGAAGATCAGGATGATGGCGCCGAGGTCGTAGATGCCGACCAGCATGCCAATCAGTACAATCATGACGGAGGAAGACAAGGCATATTCGTAGAAGCGGACCGGGTTCATGCCCTTCTTGAGGTTGGCGACATAGAGCTTATTGCCCACGGTGGAGAGGAAGAGATGCGCCGCTGCAGAAAGGAGCAGGAAGACTGCGACTGCCGGACCAAAGCGTAGCTCGAAGGCCAGTTTTGGATCTGGCACCAGGGCGAGTTTCTCCAGGTCGAATTTGAGGAAGTTGGTGAAAATCGGGTAAGCAGTATCGTTGCTAAGCACGATCATGAGGATGCCCTGGATGAGGTGTAAAAACCCCATAACCAGGTTGAAACGTTTCAAACCTTCGAACTTCTTCTCTTGCGACATATATTCCTCCAAAGTTAAAAAACAAAATATTTAGTAGTATTTTATACTACCCTTGTATAAAATGGTCAGGAGAATTCGGTCTTGCCAGGGCAAGGGTGCGAATTGCGAGGTTGTGAATCATCCCGGCAAAGATCATTCGGTGAATTGGGTAGAGCAGGTACCAATAAGCCAGGCCAAACAGGCCTTTGGGGGCAAAATAAGCTGTTTGAACGAGACGCGTCTGGCCGACCTGGTAAGGGAAGGCCTCAAACTGGAGCCAAGCGCGACCAGGGAGTTTCATTTCGGCGCGCAGCAGCAGGCGCTGGTCCGGCTCGACGACTTCAACACGCCAGAAGTCAATTGCATCCCCGACGCGAACGGTCTGCGGATCCCGCCTGCCTCGACGTAAGCCGACTCCGCCGACCAGGCGGTCAACCCAACCGCGTACCTGCCAGGCCCAATTCATGTAGAGCCAGCCGGTTTTCCCGCCCAGGCGACTGATTATTTTATAGGTGTTGGCTGGTGGAGCGTCGATAACCTTCTGGCGGCGCTCAATGATCATGCCGGCCTGGTTGGAGAGCACAACCGGAACTACATCTCCCTGGCTGTTCACGAGTGCATCGCTCCAGGAAGTCTCGATATTGCGGGCTTCGAGGTCTGCCAGGGCCAGGGCAACGGCAGATTGGTACTCCAGTGGCTTGATCTGGGGGAACAATTGGGCGTTGGGTTGGCTGACGATAACTTCGTTCTTCAATCCATCGATGAGGGGGCGAGCAATACTGGCGGGCAGGGGCGTAACCAGGTGGACCCAATAGGAGGAGAGGCGGGGGGTGAGGACCGGGACCGGCAGGAGCCAGCGGCGCAGGCCGCGCGCCCTGGCATAGCCGGTCATCATATCGCCATAAGTCAACACATCTGCGCCGCCAATTTCGATGATTTTTCCGGCGCTGTCTGGGACGTCCAGCGTGGCGACGAGGTAATCGAGAACATCGCGGATAGCAATTGGCTGGACGCGAGTGAAAACCCAGCGTGGGCAAATCATCACGGGGACGCGCTCGGTCAGATAGCGGATCATTTCGAACGACAGGCTGCCAGATCCGACGACCACTGCAGCCCGAAATTCGGTCACGGGTACGCCAGCCTGTGTGAGAGCCTGGCCGGTCTGCTGGCGCGAACGGAGGTGTTCCGAAAGGTCGCTATGTGGGTCACCGAGGCCGCCGAGGTAGATGATCCGCTCGACCTGGTGATCGCGGGCGGCCTGTCCGAAATTGAGGGCAGCCTGCAGGTCGCGCTGGTTAAAATCTACACTGCCACTCATGCTGTGAACCAGGTAGTAAGCGAAAGCGACATCTTGCATCGCAGCAGGTAACGAAGCAGGGTCCAGAACATCAGCTTCAACCACTTCGACCTGTTCCAGCCAGCTCCGCCCTTGCAGGCGGTTACGATCGCGCACCAGGACGCGGACGGGGTAGCCAGCAGCTAATAGCTGAGGCACCAGGCGACCGCCGATGTAGCCGGTTGCGCCGGTGACGAGGACGCGAGAGAATTGCGGAGTTGTGAGTTTTGGAGTGATATCCATATATTGTATATATATTGTAAAACTAATGCTTGTATTTTGTCAAGGTTTTGGGAAAATAAAAAGAGCGGCTGGCAACCGCTCTTTTAGAGGCGTCGACGGGATTTGAACCCGTGATCAAGGTTTTGCAGACCTTTGCCTTACCACTTGGCCACGACGCCGTATTCATTTAGT
>CAZAGA010000434.1:0-2962 GCA_964484335.1 uncultured Anaerolineaceae bacterium | reverse complement strand
GGCTACATCAACCTACCCGTCGAGCCGCGTGCCCAGACCTTGAACGTACAGGTCACCAGCCAGCCAGAAGTCGCCGGCCCAGGTGAGACGGTGGAGTTCGAAGTCCTGGTGACCGATTCACAGGGCGCGCCGGTCCAGGGAGAGTTTTCTCTAGCCGTGGTAGACCTGGCCGCGCTCGCACTGGCCGATCCAAATTCCCAAGGAATCGTGCCAGCCTTTTACAATATCCAGCCAATTGGTGTGCGCACTGGGATTCCTTTAGCTGTGTACGCAGCTCGCAAGGTTGAGCAAATTTTTGGGGGCGGCGGCGGTGGTGGTGGCAGTGGGGTTCAAACCATCCGCGAGCGTTTCCCAGATACGGCCTTCTGGCAGGCTGACTTGATCACCAATGCTACTGGAAAGGCACGCGTCAGCCTGGTCTTGCCAGACAATCTCACTACCTGGTGGGTAGAAACGCGTGGCTTGACTGCCGATACCCAGGTCGGACAGGCTTCAACCGAGATTGTCGCTACCAAGGAGCTGCTTGTCCGGCCAGTCACACCTCGCTTTCTAGTAGCAGGCGACCAGGTAGAACTGGCGGCTGTCATCCAAAACAATACCAGCCAGGAGATCAGCGGTGAGGCGGCCTTGCTGGCCGAAGGCGTATCCTTGGAAGACCCAAGCACTGCTCGCCAAAAGTTCAGCCTGCCAGCCGATGGGCGGATTCGATTGAACTGGTGGGTACGCGTCGAAGATCAGGAAACTGCCCGGCTGACCTTCTCCGCCGCCGCCCAGGATGGCACCCTGCAGGATGCCGCGCGACCGGTATGGGGCGATCTGCCCATTCTTTCCTATTCGGCCCCCCAGACTTTTCGAACAGCCGGCTACCTGGACCAGGGCGGAGAGCGCACTGAATTGGTCAGCCTGCCCAGGTTTTATGATCCTGAGGCCCGACCTGATAGCGGCGGCCTGAGTCTGGAGCTTTCACCCTCCCTGGCAGCTACCATGATCAGGGCTCTGGATGTCCTCGAAGAAAACGAGTGCCCTTGCATCGACCTGACCGTCTCGCGCTTCCTGCCAAACCTGGAGTTATACCGTGTATTCAAGCAGTTTGGGCTACAGTCAACCGAGCTCGAAACACGACTGGAGCGCAACCTAGATATCGGCATCCAAACCTTATTGAACCGGCAAAATGTTGACGGTGGCTGGGGCTGGTGGCCAGGAGATCAAAGCGACCCTTTCATCACCAGTTACATCTTGTGGGGACTGGCGCGAGCCAGCGAGGCCGGCGTCCTGGCAGTAGAATCGCCCGTCCAGCGCGCGGTTGAATACTTGAATATTAACCTGGCTGCCCTGAACGAGCAGCAGGAAACCTGGGAGCTTGACCGGTTGGCTTTTGCTTACTACAGCCTGAGCCAGGCAGGTTCCGGCAGCTCAGCCGGAATGCTGGCGCTGCACCAAAAAAGAGCCCAGCTTAGCCCCTGGGCTCAAGCGCTCCTGGCGCTGGCAATCGAGCAAACGACGCCCGGCAGCCCGGAAGCGCGCAACTTGATACGCGACCTTCAAAGCCAGGCGGTGCGCAGCGCGGCAGGCGCCCACTGGGAGCGCCGGGATAAGCGTGGCGCCAACATGGTCTCCACGCTCACCAACAGTGCCATCGTGACCTATGCGCTAGCCCAGCGCGATCCGGGTGCACCGCTGACTGCTGAGGCAGTCCGTTACCTGGTTGCGAACCGCCAGGCGGACGGCGCCTGGACCACTACCTACACCACAGCCTGGACTTTAATTGCCCTGACAGAAGTAATGAAAGCAACCAGCGAATTAGGCGGTGATTACAGCTTTGGAGCGATGATCAACGACGCTCCGCTGGCCAACGGACAGGCCTCTGGAATCGAACAGCTAACGCCAGTCACTGCCTGGCTGCCGCTCAAACAGCTTTATCCCGATTCGCCCAACCAGTTGGTCATTGAACGCAGCGAGGGGACGGGCAGGCTATATTACAGCGCCATTATGGATGTCAGCCAGCCGGCAGAACAGGCCACCCCGCTTGCCCAAGGGATGTACCTGAGCCGCCAGTATTTTCCGGCGGTCCTGGACTGCGCCCGCGAAGACTGTACCCCGATCCAGTCGGCTCAAACTTCGGAGAAAGTAACAGTTCGCCTGACGCTCAGCTTGCCGCAAGATGGGTATTACGTGATGGTCGAAGATTTTATCCCGGCTGGGGCTGAAATCCTGGATACCCGCCTGAAGACCAGCCAGCAGGCGCTGGAAGGAGAGCCAGCCGTGGAGGCGCAGATCACACCCAATAATCCGTATGCTAATGGGTGGGGCTGGTGGCTTTTTAATGAAGCTTCGATATTCGATGACCATATCGCCTGGTCAGCTGAATACCTACCCGCTGGCGTTTATGAGCTGACCTATACCTTTGTACCGGTCCAGGCCGGTGAATACCAGGTATTACCAGCACGCGCCTGGGAGCTGTACTTTCCCGAAGTTCAGGCAACCAGCTCAGGATCACGATTTGTCATCAAGTAGGTGAAAATTTATTTATAGACCCGCAAATAGATCTTTATCCCTCGAGTTACCCCGTCGTGCCGGGATCGCCTGCATAAACAACTCTTTTCGGTCCAACCAACGCATTAGCAGGCTTAGCAGGCCCCGGCGCGGCATCCCACCTTCCTGGCTGGCGTGGCAGGCGCCTGCAGCGGCTTTTTGCTCGCGTACGCTGCGAATGTCCACCTCGGCGTGGACAGGAAAATTCCCCTCTTCAACCAGAGATTGCAGATCAATATCTCGATTCCGGCCAAAATGGCGGGCATCCCCACCAAACAACCGGAGCAAGCGCACAAGCCAGCGCAGCATCGCTTTGGGAATTACTTGATAGAACAATTTCTGGGCCTGGAAGGGCTCAAAACCGTCCTCAAAGCTCGGAGCGGCTGCCAAATCAAAGGCTTTTAATGTCGCTCGCTGGATCGCAATGTGA
>CAZAGA010000433.1:0-2974 GCA_964484335.1 uncultured Anaerolineaceae bacterium | reverse complement strand
TAGCCATGCTGTTCTTCTTCTCCAGCACCCGCACGCGCGGCTCGTTCGAAGCTGGCATGGCTCAACTTGGTGGACATGCAGCGTTTATCGAAAGCAAAACTACCCAGATCGCCCACGGCGATACCCCAAAAGAAATCGGCGAGATCTTCGGTCGCTACTTCGATGGAATAGCCATTCGGCATGTCGATTGGGGCGTCGGCAATGGTTATCTGAACGCAGTGGCAAAAGCCTCCCGCGTGCCGATTTTGAACATGCAGTGCGACATCTACCACCCATTTCAATGCTTGGCTGATCTGATGACGATAATAGAAAAGAAGGGCCGCTACTTGCGCCGGAAGAAAATGGTCGTCTCATGGGCCTATGCCGCATCCTACCAAAAACCAATGTCGGTACCGCAGAGCCTGGTGCTCCAGATGCCGCGCTTTGGTATGGATGTCGTCCTGGCCCATCCGCCCGAGTTCAAGCTAATGCCCGGGATTATGGCCCAGGCCGAGGAACAGGCCCGGAGGTTCGGGGTAGGGTTCGAAGTCATGGATGATATGGAAGCCGCATTCAAGGATGCCGACATCATCTATGCGAAGTCCTGGGGCGCAATGGTTCACACCCCAGATCCAGAAGAAGGCGCTAAGATTATTAAGAAGTATTCCCACTGGATCACCGATGAACGAAAGATGGCCCTGGCCAAGCCCGATGCGATCTACATGCATCCGCTGCCTGCGGACCGCAATATCGAAGTCACGGACGGCGTCATGGATGGCCCCAATTCGGTTGTCTATGACGAAGCCGAAAACCGCATGCATGCCCAAAAAGCGGTCATGGCATTGACCATGCGCTAAACATGAATTGCTCGTGATGAGCGCCTTGGATAGCCAGGGCGCCCATCACGGACCTAACAATACGAATTTCCTGAGGAGGAACGCATGTCAGAAACACATCCCAAGGTCGCCATTGTGGCGGTAGGCGGCAATGCCCTGATCATTGATAAACAGCACGAGGATGTTGGATCACAAATTACAGCGGTCGAAGAAACTTGCAAACACATCACCAGCATGATTGAGCGCGGTTGGAACGTTGTAGTGACCCATGGCAATGGCCCACAGGTCGGCTTTATCCTGCGTCGCAATGAACTGGCATTTCCCGAAGTCCACTCTACTCCCCTGGACGTGATTGGCGCTGACACCCAAGGCGCGATCGGGTATATGATCACCCGCGCATTGGGCAACGAATTCAAGAAACGCAAAATTAAAAAACAAGCAACGGCAATCGTCACCCAGGTTGTTGTTGATGGAGATGACCCAGGTTTTAAAAATCCCACCAAGGGTATCGGAGGCTTTACCACCAAGGAAAATGCCGACATCTTCGTTCAAGAAGGCTGGATTGTGAAAGAGGATGCTGGACGTGGCTGGCGGAGGATGATCGCATCTCCGATCCCGCTGCGGATTGTTGAATTGGAGGCGATCGAACACCTGATCGAAGCCGGGTTGGTGGTTGTAGCGGTCGGAGGCGGCGGCATCCCGGTGATTGAGGACGAAAACGGCTACCTGAAAGGCGTATATGCCGTAATCGATAAAGATCGCGCCAGCAGCTTACTGGCTGCCAACTTGAAGGCGGATCTGTTCTTGATTTCTACTGCGGTGGAGAAGGTTGCGATCAATTTTAACAAACCCGACCAGGTATGGTTGGACCGGATGACATTGAGCGAAGCTAAAAAGCTATATGCCGAAGGTCATTTCCTTTCCGGTAGTATGGGGCCGAAGATCGAAGCCATTATCGCCTTCTTAGAAGCCAATCCAACCGGTCAAGCATTGGTTACCGATCCTCCTCACATTGCAGACGCTTTGGATGGAAAGACTGGCACCTGGATTGTCCACGATTAAGTAGGTGCAAAAACCAAAAATCCAGTAAAATGGAAACAAGGTAAGAACTTAAGTCGGGTTGGTCAGTCAGAACGTTAATTTCTGATCAGTAGTTTGTGCAAGAGTCTCTCGGATAATTATGTCTTAGCATAAGCAGGAGAAGACTATGCCCTTCAAAAAACGGTTCAAAATTACGCGCCCACAGCGTGGATTTTGGATCGGCCCCGTAGTTCCATTCCTGGCTGTATTGGCTGCCTTTGGAATCGGCGCGCTCATGCTGCTGGCCTTAGGCGTCAACCCGATTGCCGCTTATCGAGCAATGATTAATGGCGCTTTTGGTAGCCAAAATGCGATCGCAGATACGGTTGTAAAAGCCACTCCCCTGCTGCTGGTTGGGGTTGGCATCTGTGTATCATTCCGCGGGGGGATGATTAACATCGGGGGAGAAGGCCAGATGATCCTGGGCGGCCTGGCAGCCACCATCGCTGCCCTTTCATTCCCTGACTGGCCAGGCTGGGCAATCATACCCTTCAGCTTATTCCTGGGCTTTCTAGCAGGCGGTTTCTGGGGATTAATCCCTGGTGCTTTAAAAGCCTACCTGAAAGTGAACGAAATCCTAACCACGATTATGCTGAATGCAATTGCCGTTCAGGGGATGAACTACCTACTGCGTGGGCCGTTGATGGATCCGGTCCAAATCGAGCAGGGTTCGTTCATCCCTCAAACGGCGCGCTTTTCGATCGCCAGCGATTTACCGCGCCTGGTTCCCACACGGCTTCACGCTGGGATTTTACTCGCCATCCTGGTTGCTGTTCTTATCTGGGCCTTGCTCTGGCGAACCACGATTGGATTTCGCATTCGAGCGGTTGGATTAAGCCCCGCGGCGGCTCGCCGGGCTGGCATCCAAACTAACCGCTATGGCATGTTGGCTATGATACTGAGTGGCGCGCTGGCCGGCCTGGCTGGGGCTGTACAGGTACTTGGAGTTACCCATCGCATGTTTACCGATGGCACGGCCATGGGCTTTACTGGCGGGGCTGGTTTTAATGGCATCGTAGCTGCTTTATTTGGCCAATTACACCCCATCGGATCAATCCCTGCCTCGATTTTCTTCGGCG
>CAZAGA010000432.1:1717-2995 GCA_964484335.1 uncultured Anaerolineaceae bacterium | reverse complement strand
GGATCACGGTTCCAGGCTTTTTGGAGCAAGTAGGCGAACTTCCATTCCGTCCACAAGGTGGAGGAAAAACCGTCGGTGCCCAGGCAGACCGGGATACCCAGACGCATCAGGCTTTCGACATCGGCCACGCCAACGCCATTGTTCATATTCGAACGTGGCTGGTGGGTGACCCAGGTCCCGGTCTCGGCCAGCAAAGTGGCTTCGCGGGCGTCGATATTTACCGCATGGACCGCGATCGAATGCGGGCCAAGCAGCCCATGATGGTGCAGGCGGTCGACCACGCGCATCCCAGATTTGGCCAGGCTGTCGTACTCGTCGGCCATCGACTCGGCGACATGAACATGGAAACCAACCCCTTCCGGCGCTGCTTCCCGGCAGGCATCCAGAGTAGCAGTTGACAGGCTCAGGCTGGCATGCAGGCCAAAGGTGGCCGCCAAGCGCCCACCAGCCAGGGCCTGGTTTTGGCAGCGCTGGATGAAGCGGATATTTTCACGAATGCCAGCCAGGGCGCGCTCGGGTCCATCGCGATCGGTGACCTCGTAGCACAAAGCAGCCCGTAATCCGGACTGGTCAACTGCTTCGGCGATCGTATCCAGGGATCCGTCGATCGCATTTGGGGAGGCGTGATGGTCGATCAGCGTGGTCGCGCCGTGGCGAATGGCATCCACCAGCATTATTTCAGCCGAAGCGCGCACCGCAGGCATGTCCAGAGCCTTATCTAGCGGCCACCATAATTTTTGTAATATTTCTGGGAAATCCTTGGGCGCCGCCCCGGGGATAGCCATGCCGCGCGAGAATGCGCCGTAAAAATGGGTGTGGGCAACAATGCTGCCAGGCATCACGTACTGGCCGAGGGCATCCAGTCGTTCAGTCTCTGGATGGCGGGCAAGCAGCTCAGCCTGGGGAGCGATTTCAGCAATTTTATCGCCTTCGATTCGGATGGCGTGGTCTTCCAGGATACGATTGGGGGTTTCCCAGGTGATTAGTTTTCCATTGGTAATCAGCATGATAACTCCCTTAGTCGAACACAGTTGGACAATCTGGATTGTGGTAGGCGTCGAAGGCATCGGCAATCTGGCGAGGTTTGGTTCGCTCGCCCGAAAGCCCGGCCGGGATCTCCTCCAGAGCGAAAAAAGCCACTTCGCTGGTTTCCAGGCTGGTACTGGCTTCGCCGCTAAGGATCTCGCACAGGAAGATCAGCTTATAGGCGTGGAAGATCTCCAGCGGGCCAGTACGGTTGGCGTCATAGACCCCGATCAGGTGGCGGGCTTTGACGCG
>CAZAGA010000432.1:0-1707 GCA_964484335.1 uncultured Anaerolineaceae bacterium | reverse complement strand
ACCAGCTTCTTCCCAGGCTTCCCGTTCGGCGGCTTCGGAAGGCACATCGCCAACATCCGCCCAGCCACCTGGTAAAGTCCAACCGCCATCCATGCGTTCGCGCACCATCAGTAGTCGTCCGTCCCGGAAGACGGCTGCCCGTACATCGACACGCGGCGTGGCGTAGCCGCGCTGGGCTTGAAAGAGCTTTACCAGGTCTTGTTTTTCCAGGTTGGATTGGTTGGCAGTGATCTCAGCGGCGATCTCGCTCAAGCGTTGGTAACGCTGCCGGTCGAATTCGTTCAATGCATAATGCAGGCCAGTTTGGGCCAGGGCTTGAATTTCTCTAGCCCAATTTTGCCAGGGCAGTGGTTGTGAAGGATCCATGCCAAACCTTCTATCCGGCGGCAACTTGTTGGACGGTTTGCATCTGGCGAATGATCTCGCTCTGGTCAACCGGAAGACGGTCGACGCGCACGCCAACAGCATTATAAATGGCGTTGGTGATTGCCGGCGTGGTCGGGATGCTGACGATTTCGCCTACGCCCTTAGCGCCGTAGGGACCAGAGTCGACCGGATGCTCAACGATGATCGGTGTGATCTCTGGTGTCAGGGCAATCGACGGCATGCGGTAGCGCGCCAGGCGATCGGTGAACACCTTGCCGTCTTCAACAATGAAATGTTCTGTCAGGGCATTCCCCAGGCCCATCATGATCCCACCTTCTACTTGGCCTTTTAGACCGAGTGGGTTGATGGCCCGGCCGACATCATTGGCGGCGATCACGCGCAGGACGCGCACTTCGCCGGTCAGGGTATTCACTTCGACCTGGGCGGCTTGGGCGGCAAACGAATAGGCGAAATGCATATCGCCGCCCTGGCCGAGAGGTTTGGTCTCTGGCGCCCAATACTCGTAAAGGACGCGCGGCTCCCGTCCTTCTGCGCGCAGCATGGCGACCACATCGCCCAGTGGAACGGCATGGCCGTTGACCTGGGCCAGGCCCTCGATAAAGCGCACTTGATCAGGAGGGTAATCGAATTTTTCAGCCAGGGTGGAGGCGATGGCCTGGCGCAGGGTTTGGGCGGCATGGCGGGCTGCATTGCCCGAGACAAAGGTCTGGCGCGAGGCGGTGGTCGGGCCGCCATCGGGCGTCAGGTCGGTATCCATGACCAGCACCTTAACCTTTTCGGGCGGCTGGTTAAATTCCTGGGCGACGATCATGCGCAGGACGGTTACCAGGCCCTGGCCCAACTCAGCTGATGAGGTGCGCACTTCCAGGCTGCCATCGGCGTACAACTCAACCTCGGCGCCAGCTTTATCCGGCGCACCGCCGCCCAGGCCAGTGTTCTTATAGGCGACTGCAAAGCCCCAGGCTTGGTGGAGATGCGCCGCGCCAGTCACAGGCTGGGCGATAAATGGTTGGTCGCCAGCCTGGCGCTGCAACTCAGTAGCGACACGTTCAATACATTCTTCCAACCCAACGCTTTCAGTCAGGAGCTGGCCAGTATTAGTGGTGCTGCCAACCCGAAGGGCGTTGCGGCGGCGCAGATCGATGGGGTCGATATCGAGTTTTTTGGCCAGCATGTCCATCATGCTTTCTACGGCGAAGGCGGATTGGGTGACGCCAAAACCTCGAAAAGCGCCGGCCGGGGGATTGTTGGTGTACATAGCATAACAATCGGCGCGAGCGTGGGGGACATCGTATGGCCCTGAGGAATGGGTCGTCGCGC
>CAZAGA010000431.1:0-3002 GCA_964484335.1 uncultured Anaerolineaceae bacterium | reverse complement strand
TTGGTTTTTTGACCACTAGAGGCGTGTAAGGCCATTCGATTTTCCGGCCTTCACCGGCAGATTGGTAGGCGGCATACATGATCTTGAGGACTTCACGACCATCTTCGCCAGTTTCTATGCAGGTTTCTTTGCCAAGCACACAGTTGATGAAGTGCTGCATCTCCTGCGGAAAGCCATAGTTCCAGATCTCCTCGAACATGGTAAAGGTGTAGCCGCGAGTGACGCCGGCTTTCTCGACCGCATAGCCATAGCCTTCCTCGCTGTAGGTGAGCAGCGAGCTGCCGCGCAGCAAATCAGCGCGCGTATGGCCTTTCTTGCCGTACACTTCGCAACGATCATCCACCCCGCCGCCCTTAGCCCAACTATTTTCGATCATTGCAACTTTGTTGCCTTCGTATTCAATCAAAGCATAGGAATGATCTTCGCCTTGAGTCCGACCCTGGTGAACATAGGTTCCCATGAAGGCGGTCACGCTCTTCACCTTGGGCTTACCCAGAATCCAGCGAGTATATTCAATCGAATGACAGCCCATATCAAGCATCACGCCGCCGCCAGAACGATTGACATCCCAGAACCAGGGCATATGTGGGCCGGGATGCTCCTCAGATTGCTTGGCCAGGAATGGCTCACCGATTGCACCCTCATCGATCAAAGTTTTCACCCGCACGTATTTTGGCGCGAACAAGAGCTCTTCTGCATACATCAGCAAAACACCAGCGCGCTGGCAGGCATCAATCATTTCGTCCGCCTGTTCAAGCGTTACACAGAGCGGTTTTTCAATGATGATGTGCTTGCCAGCTTTAGCGGCCTCCACCACAACCTGGCAGTGCAGGTCATTCGGGATCCCGATATCGACCACATCGATTTCTTTGTCCTGCAGCATTGCCCGGTAGTCCTGATAGGCTTTGGGGATCTGGCGTTCCGCAGCAAATTTTGCGGCATGATTGGGGCTGGCGACGGCAACAACTTCGGCGTTGTGGACCCAGCCTTTGAAAGCTGCATAATGGATATCCCCAACAAAACCTGTTCCGACCATACCCACTTTGACTGTTTTGGTCATAAAAACCTCCTTTTAAAGGATGAAGTTCCTCAGGAAAGTAGCCTGGATCTTCAAAAATGTTCAGATTATTGGCGCAAAGCCCGCTGCCGGCCGTAAATCGATATGAGAACCAGCAATGTGGCGCCCAGGACCATCCGGCGAACAGAATCGGGCATTTGCATGGTAGTTAGCAAACTGGTGATCAGTGTCAGAACAATCGCGCCGGCCATTGTGCCCCAATAGCTGCCCTTGCCGCCTGAAAGCAGAGTACCGCCTACCGCCACAGCAGCAATGGAAGGGAATAAGTATGGCTGACCAAGCTGGATCAAGACCACCCCGGTATTGCCGACCAACAGGAAACCACCGAAACCTGCTAAAGCGCCAGCCAGTGAATAAGTCGCCAGGTTCATCCCGGTTACATTGACACCAGAAAGCTTGGCCGTCACCCGGTTGACCCCAATCGCAAACAAGTGCTTGCCAAAGGTAGTTCGCTCCAGCAGCAACCACATGAGAATCCCAAAGATCAACCAGATAAGCAATGCGTTGGGAATTGGCAGGCCAGGGGAAAGGGGGCGAGCGATTAAGCGGGTCATGATTGGCGCTACCTTGCCCTGCACATTGCCGTGATTCAGGATGATCACTGCCCCAGTGACCACCCCGGACATTCCGAGGGTCATCACGAAGGGTGAAATCTTCAGAAAAGTAATCCCAGCCCCGTTCAATAAACCGATCAGCGCGCCGACCACCAAGGAGATCAGCAATGCCACCAACACTTTCTCGTTAGCGCCGGCCACGTACACATAGGTCAAGATGGCTGTCAAGGTGACAACGGATCCGGCAGATAAGTCAATCCCTTCCGAACCGCTGATGATCACCAGGGTTTGTCCAGCGGCAATCACCCCCAGGAAGACAGATAGGCGTAGAATGTTTGTGGCTTGCGAGACAGCAACATTCAGGTTGCTGCCATAGCCATTCGGCAATAAGCCCGAAAGCAAGAAGAGGACAATCGCTAGTAGAACTGCGGCAAGTGGTGGGGAGATTGAGAAACGTTTCATGATCTCCTCCTGAACAGGCTGATGGCACCAGGTGTCGCTAAAGCTACAACAATTATGAGCGCCTTGACCAGGGTCTCCCACCAGGTATTGATATGGGCAAACGAGACGATATTCTGGAACAAGCCGAGCGTGATCGCGCCCAGCATTGGCCCGGCCACACCGCCCACCCCGCCAATTAGCGGCGTCCCCCCAATCACAACCGCAGTTATGGAATTTAAGGTCATTGAAGAACCGATTTCGGCGTTTCCAGAACCGCTCAACATGGTGATCGCAATTCCAGATACAGCTGCCATCAAGCCCGAAATCACATACGTACTGAACTGGACCCAGATCACCGGGACAGCAGTCTCATAGGCTGCCTGGGCTTTGCCGCCAACAGCGTACAGAAAATTGCCATAACGCGTAGAACGCAGGTAACCCCACAACAGCAGGACGATCGCAATAATGTAAAAAGCCAGGGGCAAGCCAAGAGGTACGGTGCTGCGGTAAAGCTCGGCAATGGATGCTGGAATGCCTCCGCCTGGGTTGGGCAGGATAAACAGAGCCAGGCCGGCGTATAAGAAACTGGTGGCATACGTAGTAATAATTGGTTGCAGACGCAGATAAGAAACGAAAAAACCATTCAACGCGCCAGCCAATAAGCCGACAAGCAATGATATGGCAACGTACTGCCACATGGCCTGGGGCGTGCCTTCCAGGCCAACCCGAGTGGCCAGGATCGTATTGATTATGGAGACTATCCCACCGACAGAGATATCAATCCCACCACCGAGAATGACCACTGCCTGTCCGGCAGTCAGCAATATCAGCGGCAAAAAGACGCGCATATTGCTGTTCAGCGTATCACGCGCGAACAGGTTGGGCTGCAGGATGAAATTGATCAAGATCGTTGAAGCCAGGAGAACCAG
>CAZAGA010000430.1:0-3014 GCA_964484335.1 uncultured Anaerolineaceae bacterium | reverse complement strand
GCTTCAAGCCCTTTCAGCTTAGAAAATGAACCGTTCAACTCACGGTCCGCCCGTGCGAAGGGTACAACGCTCCGGGCCGAAGGATTCTACCAGAAGGGGCAGGGAACGTCAACTTTTTTCTAGTCCGATCATGAAAATAACGCGAAGGCAGCTTATAATGGCAGGTATGGATGATACGGCGGGCAAGCGGGTACGCTCGTTTCGGGTCGAGGCAGTGATTCTGCGACACAGCGAATGGGGGGAGGCGGACCAAATGCTGACGCTGTATGCGCGCGAGCTGGGCAAGGTGCGCGCACTGGCCAAGGGAGTGCGTAAGCTGCGCTCGCGCAAGGCCGGGCACCTGGAGCCATTTGCGCAAGCCAGCCTGCTGCTGGCGCGCGGCCGGGATATCCTATTGGTGACCCAGGCAGACACCCTGGCCGCCTACTCGGCGCTGCGCGACAACCTGATGCTGACGACTTATGCGGCCTACGTGGTCGAGCTGCTGGACCGCTTCACGTATGAGGAGGGCGAGAACCAGGCGCTGTACCAACTCCTGGTGGATACACTGAGCCGGTTAGAGACGGCCGCGCAGCGGGCGGCGAAGAGCGAGGTGGAAGAGCCAACGCCGAGCGGCGAGGCGGAACTGGCGGTCCGCTATTACGAGATGCGCCTGCTGGACCTGACCGGATTCCGGCCGCAGCTGTTCCAGTGCAGCGGATGTGGCAAGGAGATCCAGCCGGAAGACCAGTACTTTTCGGCCGAGACTGGCGGTGCGCTCTGCCCGCAGTGCGGCGAGCTGCCGGGCAGAGCGGCGCGCCCGGTCAGCCTGTTAGCGCTGAAGTACATGCGCCATTACCAACGGAGCAGCTTTCGAGAGGCGGCGCGCGCCCAGCCGGCCACGATCACCCAGCGTGAGATCGAGAGCCTGATGCAGTACTACCTGACGTACATCCTGGAACGCGGCCTGAACACCCCGGCGTTCTTGCGCCGGCTACGCCAAGAGAAAAGGGGCCCCTGAAAGTACTCAGGCCGGGGCGGGCTCTTCGGCGCTGAACTGGCTCATGTACAAGTTGTAGTAGAAGCCTTTCTCGGCCAGCAGGCTATCGTGGGTGCCGCGCTCGACAATTCGGCCTTTATCGATCACCAGGAGCAGGTCGGCGCTGCGGATCGTGCTCAGGCGATGAGCGATCACAAAGCTGGTGCGCCCCTCGAGCAAGGAATTGAGAGCCTTCTGGATCAGGCGCTCGGTGCGGGTATCGACGCTGGAGGTAGCCTCGTCGAGGATCAGGATGCGCGGATTGGCCAGGGCAGCGCGGGCAATGGCGATGAGCTGGCGCTGGCCCTGGCTGAGGCCGCTTCCGCGCTCGCCAAGCACCGTCTGGTAGCCATCGGGCAAGCGTTCAACGAACGAATCCAGGTTGGCGAGTCGGGCGGCGGCATACACTTCTTCATCGGTCGCATCCGGGCGGCCGTAGCGAATGTTGTTCATCACGGTATCCGAGAATAAGAAGGTATCCTGGAGCACCAGGCCGATCTGCCGGCGCAAACTGACAGTGGTCACCTCGCGCAGATCCAAGCCATCGATGCGGACGGCGCCATCGCACAGGTCGTAGAAACGCGGGATCAGGTTGATGATGGTGGTTTTACCGGCGCCGGTCGGGCCGACAATGGCAACGGTCTGACCAGGTTTGACTTTGAAATTGACCTCGCTGAGCACGGGCAAGCCGGGGCGATAGGCGGCGCAGACGTTTTCGAATTCCACCGCGCCCTGGATAGTGGGCATTTCGATCGCGCCGGGACGGTCGGTGATTTCTGGTTCGACGTCCATCAGGCTGAAGATGCGCTCACCGCCGGCGATAGCGTTCTGGAGATTGGTCCACAGGATCGCAATCTGCTGGATCGGCTGGTTGAAGCGCTGGACGTAAGCCACGAAGGTGATCACCAGGCCAAGCGAGACGGTGGTACCCAACAAGTCGCGCCCGTTGAGAATGAACGAGCCGCCGACGCCGGCGACAATCGCCAGGGCCAGGTAGCCCAGCGCTTCGAGGGCCGGGGCCAAGGCACTGGTATAGGCAACGGCCCGGACGTTGGCGTCCCGGTTAGCGGCGTTGACCAGGCGGAAATTTTCGATGTTTTCATCGGCGCGGTTGAAGGCCTGAACTTCGCGTACGGCGGAGATGCTTTCCTGGAGCTCGGCATTGACGCTGCCGATGCGCTCGCGCGCCCGGCGGAAAGCCTTACGGGCCTGTCCGGAAAACCACAGCGTGGCAACAATCATCAGCGGGACGACCAGCAGGCTGAGCAGGGCGAAGGGCACACTCAGACGGAACATTTCCACCGCGACCCAGATCAGGAGCAAGACGCCACTGAAGACATTCAGCAAGGCGAAGCTGATTGCCTGCTGAATGGTCTCGGAGTCATTGGTGATGCGACTCATCAGGTCGCCGGCCTCGTGCTCGTTGTAATAGCCGAGCGAAAGGCGCATCAGGTGCTGGTAGAGGTCGATGCGAATGTCGCGCAGCACATGGTTGCCGGCCCAGCTCATCAGGAAGAAGGAGGCGCCGGTGAGCAGAGCGCCGAGGACAAACAGGGCAACGACAATCAGCACTAAGCGGCCCAGGCCGGCGAGGCGCTGCTCGGCGGAAGGGGCAGCACCGGTATCAACCGGGCGGGCAAACCCACCCAGGTCATAAACACCCTGGACGATGCGTTGGGTTAAACTGGCCGGCTGGCGGCCTTCGGAAAGCCAGCAGTTGCTGGCCGAGGCGCTGGCCTGGTCCGCCAGGCCAGGAATTGCAGCCAGGCTGTTCTCGGTCATCGGGATCAGGTAGCAGTCGGTGGCTTGCCCAAGCAGGGCGGGCACTGTGACCTGGGCCCAGGTTGAGACGATAATTAAGCCCAGGACGATGACCAGGACCAGGGAAAAGGGTTTGAAATAGCGGCCGAAGCGAGCCATGGTTTGGCCCAGGTTCTTTGGCTTGAGATTATCTTGACTCATCATACGGCGCATGCCGTCGGGTCCACCAAACATA
>CAZAGA010000429.1:0-3019 GCA_964484335.1 uncultured Anaerolineaceae bacterium | reverse complement strand
CCCCGTCGGAAGAGTGCGGCGCTTACCTGGTGGAGGTCAGTCCGCACGGGGCGGGGATGGACGGATATCGGGTCGAGCGGGCGATCGTCCAGCCCGAGTTCGATGGGACGGCCTGGAATGACGTGCTGCGGGTGATGATCCCCGAGGGCCAGCCGGCGCTGTACGCCAACCTGCGGGTCTACCGCACCTGCAGCCTGCCGGTGGTGATGGAGTTCGAAGACACCCTGGAGGGCGGTGCCTGGATGGGCTGGGTGGTCGGTCCGGCGGCGTTTGACCGGGCCTACCTGGTCGAGGTGACCCCGCTCGAGCCGTCGCAGGATGGCGCGTATATCGAGCATGCCCTGGTCCAGCAGGAGTTCTTCCAGGGCGCCTGGCAGGACGTGCTGCGCCTGCAACTGGCGCAGGGCTTCCCGGACCTGCGCGTCCATGCCCGCGTGTATGCTGTCGAGCGCGCCCCGCAGGTCTACCAGTTCAAGACCACTCTGCCGCCGGGCGAGGCGGTTCGTTTCACCCTCGGGCCTTCGTCCGAGATCGGCTGGTATGTGATCGAGACCACCCCGGTGCAGGAACAGCCCGAGGCGGGCGAGTTCGTCGAGCACGTCCAGCTCCAGGCCTATTACCAGGACGACTGGCAGAATACCCTGATCCTGCGGGCCGCCGCCGACCAGCCGTCGATCGAAGTCCAGGTGCGAGTGTATGCCTTCGGATCGCCGAGGGTGCTGGAGGGAATCTTGGCGCCGTAGGCTTTGGGGCTGTCCAAAAAGAAGGACAACTCCAAACAAAATGGCATTCTATTCAATCCCATGATCAACCGGTGGTGGGCCGTCGTTGTCTCCATCGCAAAATATCTCGAACGGCGGCCCATGCTGGTTCAGATTAGCGGATTTTCACTGGCAAAGAATAAT
Organism: uncultured Anaerolineaceae bacterium; assembly: GCA_964484335.1. Classification (GTDB taxonomy): domain Bacteria; phylum Chloroflexota; class Anaerolineae; order Anaerolineales; family UBA4823; genus CAZAGA01. The sequence goes on along the minus strand of CAZAGA010000429.1, from coordinate 2,114 downwards.
AGATATAATCCAGCGGCGTCACTGCTGGGTAGGTGCAGGGTGGGGTAGGCGGGCTGGATGGCGGCAGGCTACCGGTCAGGCGGCCAAACTTATTCCAACCCCACCCCCAAATTCTATCGCTGGCATTCACCGCCAGCAGGTGGCTGTAGCCGCGCGGGCTGATCAAGCGCAAACTACCTGGCAGGCTGGTCGTTGCCGGCACAGGGCAGGGCGATTGCGCCAGCGGGCAGCCCTGGCCCAGTTGGCCTTCGCTATCCATTCCCCAGGTGTGTACCTGTCCGCTTGTATCCAGGGCGGCCGATGTTCCATAACCGGCGAAGATCTGCGTGGCCAGCCATGGGACAGGGCTAGTTTGGTTTACTGCCACGAGATAATTGGGTGGAAGCGGGTTGGGCAGTGCCTGGGCGCATTGGCCTAGTTGGCCAGTGGTAGCAGATCCCCAGGCATAGATTTGCCCGGTGTTATTCAACGCCAGGGCGTGTGGATTGCCATTCCCTCCTTGCGATGCATAACTCCCTCCCCCTGCAGCAATCGCGACAATACCGGTCAGTGGATTGCTGGCATTGTCCAACACCTGGTAGGGTAAGCAACTTTGGTGGATATAGGGTGGGAATGGCGGCGGCAGGTTGGCTCCCGAGCCAAACTGCCCCCATTGGAAGACCTCGCCACTCGCGTTGAGCGCCAGTGCGTGCGTTCCGCCCGCTGCTATCGCTTTTATCCCACTCAGGGGACCAGTGCCGGTAGGATTTTTTACTCGCACTGCCGTAGCCTGAATGGCTGGGTTCGATGAGCCTTGACCCAATTGGCATTTGTTGTTTAACCCAAATGCCCAGACTTCTCCGCTTGAGGCTAGCGCCAGGGAAAATCCTTCGCCAGCAGAGACCGCTACGATCTGATCGCCAGTCGCCAGGGGAATCGAAACCGGTTGTGGCCGCTCTTGCGAACCACCTGGCCCGTAACCAAGCTGCCCCTGGCCATTGTAGCCCCAGGCCAATACAGTTCCATTCGCCTGGAGCGCCAGGGAGTGGTCGTACTGCGGCGCGTAGAGCAGCTTAGCATATTTTATCGGATTTCCACTGGCGCTAATGTCAATCACGTCATCCAAGGGGAGGCTAGCATTACAATCCATTACAAAATGGTCGGGTGCGGCGAGTATGGTTTTGCTAGACGGATCGCAGTCACCCAGGAAGCCAAACACGCCTACTTGTGGAGTTCCCATGATGTTGCTGCCCGTGTTGGAGCCCCATGCGATCAGCCTGCCGTCGCCAAGCAAGGCCAGGGAGTGGAAGGATGCCTCAGCCAGCTTCTGAACTGGCTTGCACTTACCATTCGGCCCACTGAGAAAGAGATCCACGATCGCCGCTTGATCTAATTCCCGGTCATATTCTTCGAATTCATCTAGCAAGCCCTCGAAGCCCAGTCCGACCCGGGTTGGCTCGCTGTTGACGGCTGAGCCAACCGGTGGATTGAAGGGGCTAAAACCAGGATACTCGTAGCCGTCGATGTACCAGTGACCGGTTCCCGAGCACAAGTTCGCTGAGACAGCCAGGAAGTGCCAGGTGTTGGTGGCCAGAGGGATGCCTGCAGAAAAGGTTGGACAGGTTCCGCCAAGCAGGCTGCACGTGCCATAGGCCAGACTGATCATTGGCACGCCATTGTCCAGGTAGATCCGCACCCCGGTATCCATTCCAAAGCCGTCAGTAGTATATTTCGAGACGATCTCTCCACTACCGGTTGTCTGGTTGGTTTTAAACCAAACATCGACGCTGAAGCTGCAGGTGACCGGCAGGCCAGGATTATTGGCGATCTCTACCCAGTTATCACCGTTGAAAACCAGCGCTCGTTGGTTGTAGCCGGTCATAGGGGTTGGTGGGGTTCCGCTACCGCTGTGATAGAAACCATGATTCCCGCTGGCGAGATCATGCGCTAGCAGCCCCGATGACTCATCGAATGGCAGCCAGGCACTCAGCCCAGGTGGTGCAACCAGGCAGTCGGGGATCTCGTCTGCCTGGTTTTTAAATTCGAGCGAATTGGTTCCAGCATAGTAATAAATAAAAATCCCGTAATACCCACAATAGGGATATTGGAAGAAACCAGGCTGGCTAAACTCGAAG
>CAZAGA010000428.1:0-3019 GCA_964484335.1 uncultured Anaerolineaceae bacterium | reverse complement strand
TCTCAGAAAGGCCAGGATTTCCCGCGCGGATTGCGGGCTGCGCAGGTAACCCTGGATGAAACCAGCCAGCCGGCTAGTGAATTGAGGGTAACGTTGCTCGAAACGCCGCTCAGGACTGAACAAATCACGCTCCACCATAACCGGATCGTCCAGGTACTCGCTTAGCTCAATCACCCGATCTACCGCATAGCCTTGAATAAAACGCTGCGCAGAGAGCAATTCACCGCGTTGGTAACGGCATAAGCCAATGTAAAGGTTGGTCAGCGCTTCGCCCAACAACCAATCGGGAACCCTGGATTGGCCTGCAACCGGGAGATTCTTTGGCTGGCTAATCGACTCATCGACGGTTTCTCGTTTCCAAATAACCCGGCCAGGTGCGAAAGGAATTCCAGCCAGCTCATATCTTTCAAACACCGCAAATTCGCAAAAGATCCGGTCAGCAAACAGCAGCTTATAGCCATCGACGGTGTTCTTAAATGCATAGGCGATCGGGTGAATGCATGATAACCAGTCCAGTGAATCGAGGTAAGCAGCCTTTGACCCCGGCTCAACGAGCACAAAGAAATCCAGGTCAGAATACTCATCCAGGCGATGCAACTCACGCCCGATCGAACCCAGGCCAATTAACGCCAGGGCATCCGGGCATTGTTGCAGGGAAGCAGCAATTTCCTGCAGACGACGAAGCTGGCGGGTGCCATCGCCCATCTACAGGCTAACCTTCTGAGCCGAGCGAGCGGCCACAGTAACGACAGACCTTCGCCTCTGGCATGATCCATTCTGCACAGTATGGGCAGCGAACCCGGCCAGCAATGAATTGACCACGCCGGCGAGCCACCAGGACCACCGCCATGGCCACCACAACCACGACCGGCAGGCACAGCACCAAGATAATCACGAATTCCATTGGTCCAATATTCATGGCTGAATTTTACTACGCCTTGCAGCCCAACCAAGCGGATTGATGGTTAACTCAGCCCAGGCCAGCACGGCACAGGAAAATCATCACCGGCTTTCTGGTACGAATGTCATCCACCCTAGTTGGAGGGTTACGGTATACTGGTATAAAATGCCTTTAAAATGAGCGAGGATTTTCATGACCCTTCACGATGATCAAAAGCAATGGGAAGAACAGGTGCTTGGACCGATCCTGAAACGCTTCCCCGAGCGTAAAAACAGCTTCCTAACGCCATCCGGCATCCCCTTACCCAACCTCTTGCTACCTGCCGACCCAGATCCTGATTACAACGAAAAACTCGGGTTTCCAGGCCAATTTCCTTACACGCGCGGCGTCCAACCGAGCATGTATCGCGGCCGGTTCTGGACCATGCGACAGTATGCGGGTTATGCCACGGCTGAAGAGTCCAACCAGCGCTATCGTTACCTGCTCGGACAAGGCCAGACCGGTCTATCGGTCGCCTTTGACCTACCAACACAGATCGGGTATGACGCGGATGATCCCGTGGCTCTGGGCGAAGTCGGCAAGGTCGGTGTTTCGATCTCGGGCTTACAAGATATGGAAACCCTGTTCCAGGAAATCCCACTTGGCAGGGTTTCTACCAGCATGACCATCAACGCCCCCGCCGCCATTTTACTGGCCATGTACATCGCCGTGGCGAAAAAACAGGGCGTGGAACCGAAAAACTTGCGTGGCACCATTCAGAACGACATTCTGAAGGAATACATTGCCCGCGGCACCTACATTTTCCCACCCAACCCTTCCATGCGCCTGATCACAGACGTATTCAAATACTGCCAGGCGGAAGTGCCGCACTGGAACACGATCAGCATATCTGGCTACCACATTCGCGAGGCTGGCTCCACCGCAGTTCAGGAAGTGGCCTTCACCCTGGCCGATGGCATAGCCTATGTCCAGGCCGCGCTGGAGGCTGGGCTGGATGTAGACAGCTTCGCAGGGCAGCTTTCCTTTTTCTTCAACGCCCACAACAATTTCCTGGAAGAAGTTGCCAAGTTCCGGGCTGCCCGGCGGATGTGGGCCAGGATTATGCGAGAACGCTTCAAGGCGCAAAAACCAGCTTCCTGGATGCTGCGCTTCCATACCCAGACCGCCGGGTCCACCCTGACTGCCCAACAACCCGAGAACAACGTGGTCCGGGTGGCGCTGCAAGCCCTGGCGGCGGTCATGGGCGGTACCCAATCCCTGCACACCAACAGCATGGACGAGGCGCTCTGGCTGCCCACCGAACGAGCGGTGCGGGTAGCACTGCGCACCCAGCAAATTATCGCCCATGAATCCGGCGCGGCTGACCTGATCGATCCACTGGCCGGTTCATATGCTGTGGAATACCTGACGGATGAAATCGAACGCAGCGCGCTGGATTACATTCAAAAGATCGACCAGATGGGCGGTGCACTGGCAGCAATCGAACGCGGTTATATCCAGGACGAGATCCAGAATGCAGCTTACCACTTCCAGCAGTCTATAGAGCGGGGCGAGGAAGTCGTGGTCGGGGTTAATTCCTTCCAGGTGGAGGAAAAAATCGAGCTAGAACGCCTGCGAGTTGACCCGACGATTGAGTACGGGCAACGGCAGCGCCTGGCAGACCTGCGCCAGAAGCGGAACGCCAGCCGCGTCCAGGAACTCTTGACTCACCTGGAAAAAGCCGCCCACAGCAGCAACAACCTGGTCCCACTGTTGGTTACCTGCGTGGAAAACGACATCACCCTGGGCGAGATCTGCAATACCCTGCGGGCCACCTGGGGTGAATACGAGGCGCCAGCCTGGATTTAGAATTTCCACGGCTAATACCCTCGACAAGTTCAATGCGTAATCACGGAGCAATCACATGCCGAAAGTAAAGAAAATCGATCACATCGCTATCCTGACCGGGGATATGGACGGGGCGCTGAACTTCTGGCGCGACGCCCTGGGGATGGATTTGGGTGGGATAGAAGACGTCCCGGCCGAGAAGTCGATGGTGGCTTTCTTACCCACCGCCGATAGCGAGATTGAGCTGGTCAAGCCGACCACCGACGACTCTGGCCTGGCAAAGTACCTGGA
>CAZAGA010000427.1:0-3023 GCA_964484335.1 uncultured Anaerolineaceae bacterium | reverse complement strand
CGGCTTGGGCGTTCTTCAGCCGCCTAGCGCCCTCCGAGCAGCGCAACGTGACCGGTTGGATTATGAGCGCCAAGAAGGACGAGACTCGCCGCAGGAGGTTGGACGAGGCGATGACGGTTTTTGCGCTGGGACAGCATTTGGGGTTAAAATGAGTTCCATGCTGCAATCCGATCTCTACTTCGATTCTGCTGGGCGCGCTGGTGCGCCGGCGATCCTGCTGATCCACGGATCGGTGGTCACCCGCAAGATGTGGCTGCCGCAATTGCACGGCCTGTCCGATGAATTTCAGCTCATCGCGCCCGATCTGCCTGGCCATGGCGCACTGGCAGAAGTGCCTTTCTCGCTAGATGAATCCGTCCAGCGCCTGGCAGCGCTCATCCGCCAAGAGACGGCGGGCCGGGCGCTGGTAGCGGGCCTCTCCTTGGGCGGTTACGTCGCCATCGAGCTGGCGACGCGCCATCCTAGCCTGGTGAGTGGTTTGGTGCTCTCCGGCTGCAGTTTCAACTTTACTGGGATCACTGCCCTGTACATCAAGCTGGTCACGGGGATGATGCGGCGCGGCTGGATCAAGCAAAGCCACGCCCAGGCTGAAGAAAAAACCCGGCGCATGATCCCAGCCGCCCTGGCGGTGGTCGCCGAGGCCCAACTGCAAGCAGGCGTCTACCCGGAGGCGCTCGGTCCATCGCTGGCGGAGCTGGCAGGGGTCGATTTCACTCTCTCGCTCAGCCGCTATCCTGGGCCAGGCCTGATCCTGAATGGCGAGCGAGATCGCTCCCCACGGGCTGGGGAGGCCAGGTTCGCGGCTGTACTCCACCCCGGGCGTGTGCAGGTGGTGCCGGGGGCCGGCCATGCCTGCAACCTGGACAACGTCCAGTTCTATAACCAGGCGGTGCGAGACTTTGCCCGCTCGATTGCCTTCTAAACTGCAGCGACCGAGGATGGATGCAGAGTAAACGTGTCGCCGCCTATCTGCTTGGCCAGCTCTCCACCTTGGTTTTCACCGGGGTGGTCTTATTCTGGTCAGCCGGGCGGCTCGACTGGTGGGCGGCCTGGGCAGCAATTGCCGTCTGGACAGTTTGGTTTGCCGCCCTGGATTGGGTCGTCCTGCGGATCCAACCTGGGCTGTTGGCCGAGCGCCTGTCGCCACCCAAAGATGCCAAGGCCTGGGATCGAGCTCTGCTGAGCAGCATCCGCCTGGTCGAGTTGGCGCGCTACATCATCGCCGGGCTGGACCAGCGCTCCGGCTGGTCTGAAAATTTTCCCCTGGCGGTGCAAGGCGTTGGGCTGATCGCCTTTCTGCTCGGAACCGCCCTGTTCGCCTGGGCGATGGCCTGCAACCCGTTTTTCTCGCAGGTGGTGCGCATCCAGACCGAGCGCGGGCATGCCGTGGTCTCCACCGGTCCTTACCGCTGGGTGCGCCACCCCGGCTACCTGGCGACGATCGTGACCGAACTGTCTCTTTCGGCTTTGCTCGGCTCCTGGTGGGCGATCCTGGCCAGCGCTGTGCTCGGAATCCTGTTCATCTTGCGCACCGTCCTGGAAGACCGGACCCTACAGGCTGAGTTGCCGGGCTACCGGGAATACGCCGGTCAAGTGCGCGGTCGCCTGGTGCCAAGAATTTGAAAAATTCGAATGGAAAACCAGAGGAAATCATCGATGACGATCAATAAATGGGGGGCTCTCGCCTCTCTTTTACTTGTGCTGCCGTTATTGGTTGCGCCGTTGATCTACCTGACTGTAAATATAAACCATCTGTCCGGAATTTTAGCCTATGACCTGGCAGATTTTCTAAGCGGCCCGTTCCTGGCAGCCTGTCTCATCAGCGTGATTTATATCCTGCGGGAGTGCATCGGTTCGCGCACCCAGCGCCGCCTGGACCTGGCTTTGTTGGCGTCCCTGCTGGCGACGGTGGGGATGGCAGGGATATATTTTTCGACTCGGCCCGTTCCTGTGCATCTTGCAAGCCGTCTTGCTCTGGCGGCTTGACGCTCAGAAAATCGATCTGCAGAGCTGATCAGCATGAAAAAGCCAGCTTACACCACCGAAACCCCGCACCCCTTCCGCCAGTTGGTGATGGACGGCATGGCGCTGGCGGGCCGAAAACACTGTATCCACGGCATCCTGGAGGTTGACATCTCGCAAACCCGCCAACGCCTGCGCCAGGTGAAGGAGACGACCGGCGAGTCGCTTTCCTTCACCGGCTTCATCGTCGCCTGCTGCGCCCGGGCGGTGGACGAAGACAAACACCTGCACGCTTACCTGGACTGGCGTGGCCGGCTGGTGATCTTCGATGAGGTCGACATCTCGCTGCCGGTCGAGCGCATCCAGCACGGCCGCCCACTGGTGCTGCAGACGGTCATCCGGGCTGCCAACCGCAAGACGGTCTGGGAGATCCACCGTGAGATCCGGGCCTTGCAGACCAAGGAGCTGGGTGAGACGCAGTGGGGGCGCTGGCTGGGCTGGTACGTGCGGGTGCCGGCTTTCATCCGGCGTGGGTTCTTCCGCCTGGCGGCCCGTTATCCAACAGTGTTGAAGAATTTCAACGGTACGGTGCTGGTCACCTCGGTTGGTATGTTCGGGGACGGAGGCGGCTGGGGTATCCCGCTGCCGGGGCACTCGCTGACCGTGACGATCGGCGGGATCGCCACCCGCCCGGTGCTGGTGGAGGGCGCTTTGGAGAACCACGAGCACCTCTGCCTGACGGTGACCTTTGACCACGACCTGGTCGATGGCGCGCCGGCTGCCCGCTTTGCCAACCGCCTGGCGGAGTTGGTCCGGGAAGGGGCCGGGTTGGAAGCCTGAATCCAGGATCGGTTTACGGGTTTGGTTGGTGTGGAAAGGGAGTTCCGATGTCATAATGGATTACGACACCTATCACCGACATTTCTTTACTGAACCCCAACCGAAACCGCGCTTTGCTTTCGCTGGTCTTCATGGCCTGACCCTCTATTTCGAGAACTATCTCGAAGCCGTGGCCTACTATCAGCAGGTGCTCGGTCCTCCTGCCTACCAGGAAGGGGAGG
>CAZAGA010000426.1:0-3028 GCA_964484335.1 uncultured Anaerolineaceae bacterium | reverse complement strand
GTCTATATCTGATTTTACCACCAAGCGATTCGTTACCACCAAGACACCAAGGCACGAAGGTTATAACACAGGTCTTCTTCCTGTCCTGGTGTCTTTGTGGTGATCAACCTTCTCGATGCAATGTTTAGGCCAGCTTAGGGCAGCTTAACCAGGAAGCGCGGCTCGGGCAAGACGTAAGTGCCCACACCAGGCCGGAAGCCGATGGTCAACTCTTTAACTGCCGCGGGCACCAGGAATGCAGCCAGAGTCATTCCTTCCTGCCCGCTGGCCAGGCTGGCAAATTCCGGCAGACAATCCGGACAGTGCATCTTGCGAGTTATGTCGCCCAGGCTGATCCATTCTACTCCCCCCTGGGGTGGGTCTCCCTGGGTGAACAGGCCGGTGATATAGAAGCCGTTTAATAGCAAGTCTTCACCGGTAGCCAGGCGTTTGACCCGGAATTGGATGGTGACGTAGGCCATGCCGGGTGGGGCATCCTGGGTTTCGTCGTTTTCGGCGTAACTGGGGATGATGCTCGTCTCGACAAATTCGGCCACCTGGGTGATCTCCCATTCTTCAGACAGGCGGGCAGGGGTGTTCTTCGGAGTCGGCGCAGGCGGGTCGTTGGGACCAAAAGCCATCCAGCGCTGGCCTTCGTATTCCGCATTCGACCCAACCAGCCAGCGATCCGCATCCAACAGGGGAGATTTTCCAATCAAGTTCCCAAGCTGGTCTTTATTGTCGATCGTCCCGGCCCCGGTTCCAAAGACCAGCAGGCTTTGATCGCGGGGCAGGTTTTCATCTTCCTGGGGCAAGCGAACAACGACCAGGAAATCGGCCTGCCAGGGGCCAGGCAGGTAAGGCTGGACACCGACCAACCAGGTTTGTTGGTCCTGGTCGCCGAGCTGGATTTGGACCGAGCGAATCGCGCCGACCAGGACCAATTTTTTGCCGGTGTAGCGCTCTGGGTCTGCCTTAAGCTGGTCGGCTGGGACGGCTTCGTAATCAAGGTCTTCCGTCAGGGCTGATGATCCGGTGTGCTCGGCATTCACAGCTTGAGTTTCGGTTTGCTGGCCAACCGGCGCGGCCGTGCAGGCCGACACGAGCAAGCTGAGTAGGATCGCAGGAGAAAAAAGTCCGCGTGGCAGCATGGTATCCTCCTCTTGAACCTGGGACTTTTGGTTGAGGTTGTACTACTAAAGATGATACACCCAAAACCTGTTAGAATCTAGTCGTCAAATCGGTTCAGGATTGGAGGCTTACGATGCGCTATTACCTGTTGAAAAACAAGATTCGTGAGACGGACGAGCGGGCTCGGGTGGTAGGGCACCTGATGGCACTGCGCAACCAGCTTGACGCCAGCGTGCCGGATAAGGACCCGGATAATAACCTGCTCCTGGCGACTTGGAATATCCGCGATTTTGGCAAGAAGAACCGGCGCGGCTTCGGCGACCGTTTAATTGAAAGCCATTTTTACCTCGCCGAGATCCTTTCGCGCTTCGATTTTGTCGCCGTGCAAGAGGTCAACGAGCTGCCCGAATGGGAGCTGGTGATGGATATCCTCGGGCCGGATTGGAGCTATATCGCCACCGATGTGACCGACACCCGCCTGGGCGGCAATGGCGAGCGCCTGACCTACGTCTTCGACCAGCGTAAAGTGAAATTCCAGAACATCGCCGGCGAAATCGTCCTGCCGGTCAACATGCTGATCAGCCAGGTTAGGACAGAAGTGCAGGGCGAGAAGGTAATTGCTGGGCAGCAGTTCAATCGCACCCCGTTCCTGGCCAGCTTCCAGTCCGGTTGGTTCAAGTTCGATATCTGCACCGTCCACCTGTACTACGGAGCCGAATCGGGCCCCCAGCTCCAGCAGCGCATCGAGGAGATCAGCCGGGTGGCTGAGTACCTGGGCGAACGAGCCGATGACAGCTTGAAGCGCGGCCGGGCCTTGATCCTGCTTGGCGACTTTAACATCGTCCATCCCGAGCACAAGACCATGAAAGCCCTCCTGGACCAGGACTTCCGGCTGCCAAAATCGCTGCGCGCCCCGACCAATATCGACCGCACTAAGTATTATGACCAGATCGCTTTCAAAACCGATCCGGCCGTGCTGGAGTACATCGACCGGGCTTCGCAGGACCCGAAGAAGCGCAATGCCGGGATCGTCGAGATTTTTGATAATCTGTTTACCCCGGAAATGTTTGAAGAATACCGCGAAGAGGCCGCGAAGACCAGCGGCGGAGCAAAGAAAAACGGCGAGGACCTGGTAGCCTATTACCTGACTTGGCGCACTTACCAGGTTTCGGATCACAAGCCGCTGTGGGTACGGCTGAACACCAACGACAGTCAGGCATACCTGGAGCAGTTCCGAACGACCTAAACGAAAAACTGGCGGCCCGGCCGCCAGTTTTTCGTTTAGAGATGCCCTTAGTTGCCGCTTTCCACCGGCAAACCGGCCGCGCTCCATTGGTTAACGCCGCCCGCCATCGAGGTGACCCCGCTGAAGCCGGCCTTGGCCAGGATCTCGGCGCCGGTCTTGCTGCGGTTGCCCGAGCGGCAGTAAACCACGATCTCCTGGTCCTTGGGCAGCTCGCTGAGGCGCTGGGGCAGCTCGCCAAGCGGGATCAGGGTGGCGCCAGGGATACGGATCTGCTGCCATTCGTCCGGCTCGCGCACGTCGAGCATGAAAGCGCCGGCGGTGCGGCGCTCAGCGGCCTGTTGGATGGAGATTTCCGTCTAGGTTCCGGCCTGGGAGGCTGCCGCCGGGGCGGCGGGGGTAGGGGCAGCGCAGGCGGTTAGAACGAGGCTCAGGCTGAACAGGACGAACAAGATCAGGGTAAGGCTAGATTTTCGCATCGATAGCTCCAAGGTTGTTTGAGTTGGTTTAGCAATTTAGATGCGTTAAGTCCGAAAAGGTTACAACTTTCCAGGTCAGGAAAGGTCAATTTCTTCGGCCCGGCTGCTGCTCTTGCGCTTGCGAGCGGTTGAGCTGGTGGTCTTTTTCTTTTTCGCTGTCGAGCTGCTGGTCTTGCGCTTGCTGCTAGAGCTGGTT
>CAZAGA010000425.1:0-3033 GCA_964484335.1 uncultured Anaerolineaceae bacterium | reverse complement strand
GGCAAAGTCCTGGTGGATGGCGAGTTTGCCAAAGGTTACTTCTGCGCACCGACCTTTGTGACCGACGTCCCTTACAGCCACCGGCTGTGGAAGCACGAAATGTTCCTGCCAATTACCACAATTGGCAAGGTGGATAACCTGGAACAGGCCATGCAGCTGGCCAATGATGTCAATTACGGATTGACCGCCGGATTCTATGGAAGCAAAGAAGAGGCGCGCTGGTTCTTTGAACACATCGAAGCAGGCGTGACGTATGCCAACCGGCCGCAAGGCGCGACCACTGGCGCGTGGCCGGGCTTCCAACCGTTTGGCGGCTGGAAGGGCTCTGGTTCGTCGGGCAAGAACGCTGGCGGGCATTACTACCTGCCACTCTACCTGCACGAACAGATTCAAACCTTGATTGAGCCGGCTGGATAAGGCAAGAACGGCAGGCAAATTCCTGGCCCTTCCCGGCCTGATGATCGGAAGTCTTTGGGAGCGTTGGCCTGAAATATCAGTCAACGCTCCTAAAACAACCTTTGGAAAACACAACAACGACCTCTAGGGCTACTCATTCCACACTATGGTTCACCGCGTTGGTATATTCCTGGTCGTGATCAGCGTTCTGCTGTTCGTTTATTTTATAGTGGCTCTGGATAGCGACGCTCCAAATATTCCGGTTTGCCTGGGCGCGGGAATTTGCCTGCTGATTGGTTTAATCCTGGCAATCAGCTACAGCCCAAAACCTCAACCGTCGGGACGATTTCGTACCATTAATAAGTTTCGTTCGACTCGAAAGAAATAATCAGACATGTCCAAACTCATCTCTCTTTCTGAAGCCATTCAAACCCATGTTCATTCTGGGGATACCATTTACGCGGCCGGCTTTACCCATCTCATTCCGTTTGCTGCCGCCCATGAAATTATCCGCCAGGGATTCAAGGACCTAGTCCTGGCGCGCGCTACGCCAGACTTGATCTACGACCAGATGGTTGCGGCCGACTGCGCCCGGAAAGTTATTTTTTCTTACATGGGCAACCCGGGGGTTGGGTCATTACGGATCGTTCGTTCAGAACTTGAAGCTGGCCGACTGGAATGGGAGGAATATTCTCACTTCGGGATGATTTCACGCCTGCAGGCCGGGGCGACTGGCCTGCCCTTCATGCCAATGAAACTGACTGCCGCAGAAGACCTGGAACGCGCCAACCCCAACTACCGGCGGGTGACTGATCCTTATTCGGGCCAGGAAGTGGTGGTTGTCCCGGCGCTTCATCCGGATGTAGCCATTGTACACGTCCAGCGAGCAGATATATACGGTAATGCTCAAATCTGGGGCATCATCGGCGAACAGAAAGAAGCCGCTTTTGCCGCTAAGTGGGTGATCCTGACCGCCGAAGAAATCGTTACGGAGGAGGTCATCCGCTCTGATCCCAACCGAACCTTAATCCCTGGGTTTATCGTAGATGCGGTTTGCCATGTACCTTACTGCAGTCACCCATCCTACACCCAAGGGTATTACGACCGTGACAACGCCTTTTACCTGGAATGGGACAAAATCAGCCAGGATCGCCAGGCGATCCAGAACTGGTTGGCGGAGTGGGTGTTTGGCGTGAAAGATCGCCAGGAATATTGGCAGAAATTAGGGCTGGAGACACATACCCGGCTACAGGTGGAAGCTCAAATGAGTATTCCGGTCAATTACGGAAAGTACTAAAATCTAAGGCGAGCATGGAGACAACCCAGTATTCTACTTCGGAATTAATGATTATTAACGCAGCCCGCTTTTTGCAGGATGGAGATGTCGTGCTGGTTGGCGTGGGACAGCCCAACCTGGCATGCAACCTGGCGCACCGCACCCATGCCCCGAACCTGGTGATGATTTACGAAGCAGGAGTGATCGGCGCGCAACCCGCTCGCTTGCCACTCTCTATTGGCGATCCGACCCTGGTCAGTGGAGCGGTCTCTGTTTGTAGTATGTATGATCTATTTGCCTTTTACCTGCAGCGCGGGCTGGTCAACGTTGGCTTTATGGGCGGCGCGCAAATCGACCGTTTTGGGAATATCAATGCTACCGTCATAGGCGACTATGCGCACCCCAAGGTCCGCCTGCCCGGTTCGGGTGGTTCCAAAGAAATCTCCGCCTGGGCCAGCCGCTGCATTTTGCTCACCCCACACCAAAAACGACGCTTTCCAGAAAAGGTCGATTTTTGCACCTCGGCTGGCTTCCTGGGCGGCCGAGCAGAACGCCAGGCCTTCGGTCTAGGCGGCGGTGGCCCGCAGGCAGTCGTCACCGACCTGGGCATCCTAGAGCCTGATCCAACCGGCGAGCTGGTCCTGACTGCGCTCCACCCCGGCGCAACCAGCGAAGCGGCCCAGGCGAACACCGGTTGGCGGTTAAAGGTTCAACAGCCCATCCGGGAGACTCTTCCGCCAACGGCAGAAGAAATCCGGATTTTAAGGCAAGAGCTAGACCCGGATGGAATTTATCTCAAGAGTGGTGGATAAGTTGAAGGCAAGCATCATCATTTCCCAACCTGGCCGGTGAAGATGAATTTCTTCCTGGCGATTCTTCCGATCCTGCTGATCATCTTCCTGATGATCAAACAACGCTGGAGTGCAGCTCGGGCAGGTATAGCTGGTTATATCGCTGCCCTGGTCATCGCGGCGTTCTTCTTTGGGGCTGGCGGTGATTTGCTGATTCAGGCCCACCGAAGAGCCGTGCTGCTGGCAGTCGATGTCCTGCTGATTATCTGGTCCGCGTTCCTGTTTTACCGGGTTTGCGATGAGGCCGGAGCCATCCGGATCATTGGAAAGCTGATCCCCCAACTTATCCCGGACCGCGGCATGCAGCTCCTAGTCATCGGCTGGGTGTTTGCTTCCTTCTTGCAAGGTGTGGGCGGATTTGGCGTGCCGGTGGCGATTGTCGCGCCGATCCTGGCAGGGTTAGGTTTCAGTCCGATTACTGCTGTGGTTGCCCCCTCGCTTGGGCATGGTTGGGCGGTCACCTTTGGCTCGTTGGGCTCTTCCTTCCAGGCCTTAATTAACGCCAGCGGA
>CAZAGA010000424.1:0-3041 GCA_964484335.1 uncultured Anaerolineaceae bacterium | reverse complement strand
GCACCACCATGGTCGGCCTTAGCCAGGCTCTTGGCGCTCACCTTGGCAAGCGGGTCTTCACCTGCATCCGCCAGCCCAGCCAGGGCCCCACCTTTGGAATCAAAGGCGGCGCAGCGGGTGGTGGCTACAGTCAGGTTGTGCCGATGGAAGATTTCAACCTCCATCTAACCGGCGATATCCACGCCATCACCGCGGCCAACAACCTCTTGGCCGCTGCCATCGACGCCCGCATTTTCCACGAATCGAAGCAGCCCGATGACCTCAAGCTCTTCAACACCCTTTGCCCGGCCAACAAACAGGGCCTGCGCAAGTTCTCGCCCTCCATGCTCCGCCGTCTGAAGAAGCTCGGCATCGACAAAACCAACCCGGATGACTTGACCTCGGAAGAGAAGAGCCGCTTTGCACGCCTCAACATCGACCCCGCCAGCCTCACCTGGCGCCGGGTCGTCGATACCAATGACCGCTTCCTGCGCGAAATCGAAATCGGTCTTGGGCCAGAAGAACAGATGCCTCGCAAGACCGGCTATGATATTACTGTCGCCAGCGAAATTATGGCCATCCTGGCCCTTACCACCGACCTGGCTGATATGCGCGAGCGCATGGGCCGGATTGTGATCGGCACCAACAAGGCTGGCGAGGCGGTCACTGCCGAGGACTTGGGCGTTGCCGGCGCGATGACCGTCTTAATGCGCGATGCTATCAAGCCGACCCTCATGCAGACCCTCGAAGGCACTCCGGTCTTTGTCCATGCCGGCCCCTTCGCCAATATCGCCCACGGCCAAAGCTCGATCATTGCAGATCGGATTGCCCTCAAACTAGCTGATTATGTCGTCACCGAGTCCGGCTTTGGCGCCGATATTGGGATGGAAAAATTCTTCGACATCAAGTGCCGCTACTCTGGTCTGATCCCCAGCGTTGTGGTCATGGTCGCTACTGTCCGGGCGCTCAAGATGCATGGCGGCGGACCCAAAGTCGTCGCTGGCCGTCCACTGGCCGCTGAATATACCGATGAGAACCTGGGCTTGCTCGCAGCTGGCCTGGGCAACCTCCAACACCATATCCGCAATGCACGCCGTTATGGCATTCCTGTCGTCGTCGCCGTCAACTCCTTTGCCACCGATACACCCGCCGAAGTGGAGCTAGTCCGCAAGGCGGCAGTGGAAGCCGGCGCTGAAGATGCCGTCGTCTGCAAACACTGGATGGAAGGCGGTAAGGGCGCCATCGAGCTGGGCGAAGCTGTGGTCAAGGCGGCTGAGAAGCCGAGCGACTTCCAATTCCTCTACCCGTTGGATATTTCGATCAAGGAAAAGATCGAGATCATTTGCAAGGAAATCTACGGCGCAGATGGCGTCGATTACCTGCCTGAGGCCGAAGCCAAGATCGATCTCTACACCCGCCTGGGCTTCGATAAGCTACCGCTCTGCATGGCCAAGACCCACCTCAGCTTGAGCCCCAACCCTGAGTTAAAGGGTGTACCAAAGGGCTTCCGCGTTCCCGTGCGCGATATTCGCGCCTCCGTCGGTGCAGGCTTCCTTTATCCCCTGTTGGGAGAGATGCGCACCATGCCTGGTCTACCCACCCGGCCGGTCTTCTATGATGTTGACCTGGATCTGGAGACTGGGCGCGTCCTCGGCCTGTTTTAAACCTCTGTTTTGAACGAAAAACATGACCCATCCTTAAATTCGGGATGGGTCATGTTTTCCGTCATGGGTAGCTCGCCTGCGTACAGTGGGTTTGGAGCAGCTCGCTGGCGCTGGCGATAATTCTTTCCATGACATTTGATGGATGTTTTAGCTGGTTACCCTCAGCGAAGCTCAAAGGTTGGCCAAAGCTTACCCGCGGGTAAAGCCCCAGTTCGCGCTGCAGTATAAACAATTGCACAATCTCAAAATATTCGGCCACCTTTTGTTGGCGACGAATAGTCGGTTGGCGGCGGGCGAAGGGATTCTCCATAAACCTCGGTGCGATCACGCCGCTGACAATGACCGGCAACACCCGAGTTTCAGGCGCTTTGTGTAACATATACGCCAGGCTGGGCGACCAATCCTTCAATGCCTCCACTGCGCCGGGCATAAAAGATGGGTCGGGATCAACCAACCCGGTCGGAAACAGCATCACGACTCCACTGTTTTGTAAATGACGGATGGACTGCCGGACTGCGCTCATCCGGGCGTGCATATCTTCGCCGGTTGAATAAATCATATGCTGGGAGGCAGCCGCCAGGCCGCGGGTGAAAGGTACATCACTGGCGATCAGTTTGACATCGTCGCGAGGCATCTGGGCCAGGATGACCACACCGTCGAACGCGCCGGGGTGGTTGGATACCAGCAGCACTGGCCCACTATGGGGAATATTTTCGACCCCGCTGGCGGTCACCTGGTTGGCGAAGCGCGGCAGGATCCAGCGCAGCGCACTGCTTAAGCCTTGCTCGCCAATCCGGGCGTCCAGGGCGGTAGCCAGCCGGGCAAACCGTTGGGCGGGGAGCCAGAAGAACAAGCTGAAGACTTTTTCTTGCCAGCTTCCGGGACGAAAACCGATTGCCAGGCTGGCTTCGCGTGTGATCGAGCGGCGTAGAATTGCAGGCTGGGTGAGCTGGACAGTCATTCAGCCCCGGTTTCGATCAGGCGTTGCAGCCGGGCACGCGGCAACCCACCTTGCTCCAAAGCCTTGTCTGGCTTACCAGCTAATCGCTGCAGGAATTCAGCATATTCTTGCCGCATCTCCACTGCATACTCGCTACTGACCGTCAATTGTTTCAATGTCTCTTCGGCTTTGGCGAAGCTGCCGCTGGCCTCATAATAGCTATACAGGTTGAAGTACAACTCGAATGGGATCTTGCACACCCCCAGACCGGCTAGCAGTGCCTCGATTCTATCTTCAAACGGCACGATCTGCGGGTCGTTCAGAGCGACCTCTAACCACAACACCAATGCCCGGCGGCGATACAGGCAGGCATAGTCGATCTGTCCCCGGGCCTGGGAAATTTCCGCCTGTTCCTGGTAAAGATCCGCTACAACGATCGCCAGATCACGTTCCAACTC
>CAZAGA010000423.1:0-3052 GCA_964484335.1 uncultured Anaerolineaceae bacterium | reverse complement strand
AAAGTATCCCGCGCCAGCATATTTGCCGGCTGCCAGGTAAATTCATTCTTCTCGGTTGCCCAGGTAAAACCGCCTGGGATAGAATTTCCCGCCGGATCCTCCAGTCGAAAACTGGCTTCGACGCTCTCAGGGTCCATTGCTTGATTGAAAGTAATAACAATCGGTTCGTCCAGGCTAATTGCCGGGCTGCCCAGGGCGGGTGACACTCGTTCAACCCGGGGTAGAGCGGTAGAGAATTGCCAGCTTTCTGAGTTCTCCAGAGTGGCTCCGGTGCTGGTTTCTAGTTGCGGGTCAACGGTTACCTGATAATTGACGCCTCCTGAAAGGCCTGGCTGGGGGTAAAAAATATACGTACTGGTATTGATCCATTCTCCACGGCCATCGGCAGGTGGCTCAAGGCTGAACGCTGCGGGTAGATCGGCCTGGTCAGCGCCCAGGGGAACCACGGGTTGGTTAAAGGCGGCTACAATGGCTGAGGCCGGATTGACCTGCTGGCTGCCTTGCTCGGGCAGTTTCTGGATCAGCTTCAGTGGGTTGACCGTCTGGTAATCCAGGCTGATCGTCTCAAGCAAATTCAGGCCTTGGGCAGAGCGGGCGCTGGTTTCAATCTCGAATGCCAGGTTGGCGCTTGAAGGGAACCGCCCTGCAGACGTAATCATCAGGGTCGAATCGTCCAGCCAGTTGAACTTAGCGCTCGGGATGGCATCAGATAGAAAAGCGCTTTCAACTGAAGCTCGATCCATTGGCTGGTTAAAGTACAGGCGGATAGCGCCGTCCAAAGCAAGCTCAACACCGGGCGGCGGGTCGATTTCGACCAGGGCAGGAGGCAAAACGCGTTGCGTCGGCGTTGGTTCGGGAAGCGGTGTAGGGCTGGCGGTTTGGGTTGAAAGACTGCCTGCTTGGTTTGAATTGTTGGTAAATGGTAGAGCGCAGGCCAGGCTGATCAATACGAGAATTAAGGACAATCCGAATCGATAACCGTTTCTGGTCATCATTTTCCCCAGGATTAGGCTAGGCATAGGTACCTCCTCAGTCCAGTATAACAATAGGGATGGCCTGGTTCCCTGAAAAGGATTATACTACCAAGGAGTGGATAGATTTTGTCCGAAATTCTTTGACTGGTAAACTTTGGTAAAATTAAAAACCTGTATAGAGGTATTTGAATGAGCGATATTTCCATAACTCGGCGGAGAAATCTCCCGGAAACCGCACCTTCAATCGGAACTCAGGTCGTTTACGCACTTGGTTTGGGTGGCGTTTTGTTTGCTATGATCCTGGCGGCGATCCTGACCGGTTTCAATTTTTACCACGCTGGGCGGATTTATCCTGGCGTGTGGATGAGCGGGATCAATCTTTCCGGCCTGACTCCTGATGAAGCTGCTGCCAGGCTGGAAGGGCGGTTAAGTTATCCCCAGATTGGTAAGATCGTTTTCCGCAGTGGATCCGATGTCTGGTTAGCTCGCCCGGCAGACCTGGGCCTGACGGTAGATGTCCGGTCTAGTGCAGAATCGGCTTATCGCTTTGGCCGGCAGGGCAATATATTTAAGCGAATGCTAGAAAAGTTGGCCGCTCTATATGCCGGTCAAGGTTTATCGCCGCTGCTGGTTTATGATGAACGCCAGGCGCGTGCTTTCCTGGGTGGAATTGCAGCCCAAATAAACCGCCCAACCGTTGAAGCTGCTTTAGATATTCAGGGAACGAATGTCAGCGCCAAGCCGGGCCAGGCTGGCCGCCAGGTTGACTTGCCAGCCACGCTCCGGCCTTTGGCAGCTCAGCTCAGTAGCCTGACCGATGGCCTGATTGAGCTGGTCGTGGTAGAGACACCGCCCGAGATTTTAGATGCCAGCCAGGCAGCCGAGCAGGCGCGCACCATCCTCAGTGCGCCGCTGGTGATTGAAGTTCCAGATGCTCAACCGGATGATCCTGGCCCTTGGGCGCTTCAGCCAGAACAGCTCGCAGAACTGTTAATTTTCGAGAAGGTCGATTCGTCGGAGGGCGCTCAGTACCAGATTGGTTTGCGAAGCGGCCCGATCCGCCGCTTCCTGGAAGATCAATCGGTTGGTCTCGCCCGCGATCCAGCGAACGCTCGTTTTATTTTTAATGATGAGACTGCCCAACTGGAGATCCTGCAGCCAGCGGTGATTGGCCGCTCCCTGAACCTGGAAGCTTCGCTAGAGGCCATTCAAACCAAATTAATCCAGGGTGAGCATGCTGCGCAATTAGTCTTTGTCACCACTGCGCCGGACGTGACCAGCGATGCCACTGCCGAACAGCTTGGTATTACCCAGCTGGTCAGCTCGCACACTTCCTATTTTCGCGGTTCCAGCGCCGAGCGGATCCAGAATATCGAAGCCGCTGCGGCTCGTTTTCACGGTTTGTTGGTGCCGCCTGGGGCGGTGTTCTCGATGGCGGAAGCGATGGGCGATGTCAGTCTCGATACCGGCTTTGCTGAGGCTTTGATTATTTTTGGCGGGCGAACGATTAAAGGGGTTGGTGGAGGGGTATGCCAGGTCAGTACAACCCTCTTCCGCACGGCCTTCCTGGGGGGATTCCCGATCGTAGAACGCTACCCCCATGCCTACCGGGTGGGCTACTACGAACAGACCGCCCAGGGTTGGGACGCCAATTACGCTGGCCTGGATGCAACCGTCTTTGTACCCCAGGTGGATTTCAAGTTCAAGAATGACACCGATTTCTGGCTGCTGATGGAAACTTATGTCAATGCCAAGGCTGGCCGGATCACCTGGAAGTTTTATTCCACCTCGGATGGCCGGGAAATAACCTGGGATACCACCGGCCCGCAGAATATTGTTGAGCCAGATGAGCCTATCTACGAGGAAAACCCAGAGCTGGCGGCTGGTGAGATCAAACAGGTGGATTGGGCTGCGGATGGCGCAGATGTTACGGTTACCCGGGTCGTCCGGCGGGGCGGTGAGGTCCTGTTTTCGGACACCTTTGTCACGCACTACCAACCTTGGCGTGACGTCTACCAATATGGTCCTGGCACTGATATTGATCGTAATCGAGATTAACTTGAAGGAGCTGCAATGAT
>CAZAGA010000422.1:0-3065 GCA_964484335.1 uncultured Anaerolineaceae bacterium | reverse complement strand
TCCATAAAACTCGACCTCCATTGTCCAAATCGGACTTTTTAATCATTCTACCATGCGCCGATAAGCATTGCAATCCTTTCCCATTCCCAGCAGCCGGGGATAGACATGCTACAATTGCTTCTGCACGGTTCAGACAATTGGCTACCCACCACTTTACTCAGGAGAACTAAACATGTCCCTCGCTCTCAATTCCCTCGGTCAGATCATGCTCCCCGTTGACGATGTAGACGCCGCCGAGACCTTCTACACCCAGGCGCTTGGCCTGCGCAAGCTCTATCGCTACGGCGACTTCCTCTTCCTGGATTGCGCTGGAGTGCGCCTATTGCTAGAAAAATCACCCGCCCGACCCTTTGTCCCCTCAACAGGGATTTTATACTTCCGCGTCGCCGATATCAGCCTGGTATACCGTGAATTTCTAGCCCGCCAGGTCGCCTTCATCGACCAGCCGCACCTGATTTCCCCGATGGAAGATCACGACCTGTGGATGGCTTTCTTCAAAGACCCCGCCGGCAACACCCTCGCCCTGATGCAGGAAGCGCCCAAGGGTTACCAACCGCCCCTGGACTGATCTGGGTAACTGATTACCAATCCGCTCCAGCCATTTGCCGTCTTGTGGGATCTGGATGGCACCCTGGTCGATAGCGCCGAAATGCATTACCAATCCTGGATCAGCGCATTTTCCGATCACAGTATTCCATTCGATCGCAACCTCTTCACCCGCACCTTCGGGATGAACAATCACAGCATCATAACCACCGTGCTGCAAAATCCGCCCGTTGATCTGCTCGAACGGATCAGCGAGCGCAAAGAAATCCTCTACCGCCTGATGATCCCCACCCAATTGCGCCTATTCCCTGGCGTCCTGGACTGGCTAAATCGTCTCAAAGACCGCGCCATACCGATGGCAGTCGCCTCATCCGCTCCTCATCAAAATATCGCCGACTCCTTACACACCCTTCAAATCGGTGCTTACTTTCAGGCTATCGTTTCCGTTTTCGGACGTCCCGGTAAACCGGATCCGTTGGTCTTCCTGGAAGCCGCCCAGGCCCTGCGCATGCCGCCGGAACGCTGCGTCGTCGTTGAAGACGCCATCGCCGGCATCGAAGCCGCCCGGCGCGCCGGGATGAAAAGCCTGGCCGTCCTGACCACCAACTCGCCGCAGGCCCTCAGCCAGGCCGACCAGATCATTGAGCGCCTGGATCTGCTTCCACCCCACGCCTTTGATTGCCTGGTAGCTTCAAACTAACCTTTTCTCTTCATGAATCATACAGAGTGTTGCAGTCGCCACACCCGGTTCACTTTTTTAGTGGGCAAGTTCACCCTTGACAAACCAGCGATTTGATATACAATTATATCAATCATACAATTATACAATTAGACAAAGATACAATCCGGAGAAGAAAGATATGGACTAAAAGCCCATGGACATTCAAATCGACTTCCGCTCCGACCAACCGATCTATATCCAGATCGTCGAACAAATCCGGCGCAAGGTTGCTAATGGCGAGTTGCGCCAGGGAGACCAGCTCCCCACCGTCCGCCAGCTGGCCACCGAGTTGCGGGTGAACTTCAACACCGTGGCTCGCGCTTATCGCCTGCTAGATGAAGCACGCTTGATCTCCACCCAGCAAGGGCGCGGTACCTACATCTGGGAGCAGCCTTCGGAAGAAACCCTGGAGCGCCTGCGCGACCAGGAGTTGGCTGCCCTGACCCAACGTTACCTGGGCGAAGCCAGCCGCCTGGGCTTTACTCCCGAGCAGGTTTCACAGGTTGTCACCGAAAGCTTGATGTCCTGGAAAAATGGCGATCCGCCAGTTGATACTCTTTAAAACCAGGTTCATTTCTGAACCATAAACCATCCATAATTAACCTAAGTTGAGGAAAAATGAACACAAAGAAAATTGACACCACCCGCTCCACCAGCGCTGCGCCGGCTTACAAAGAACCAGATTTCATTCGCGTCAGCAGCCTGGGAGGCACCCTGTTTGCTATCCTGCTGATCCTGTGCGTCGGTGGGGTATTCCTGCTCGATAGCGCCAGTCTGGGTGACGCCTGGATTGCAGCCTGGGTGGCTGTGCTATTGCTGGTGGCGATTTACTTCTTATTCGCCCTAAAAGTCGCCAATCAATGGGAAAAGGTGGTTGTCCTGCGGGTCGGTAAGTTCCGCGGTCTGCGCGGCCCTGGCCTGTTCTGGATCGTTCCCCTGATTGACACCACCCCAAGCTGGATTGATCACCGCGTAATGGTCACCCCATTCAACGCTGAAAAAACCTTAACCAAGGACACAGTTCCGGTTGATGTCGACGCGGTCCTGTTTTGGGTTGTCTGGGACGCTGAGAAGGCCGCCTTGGAGGTCAAAGACTACCAGGCCGCCATCGCCTGGGCTGCCCAGACCGCCCTGCGCGAGATCATCGGCCAGATGTACCTGGCGGATATCCTGATCGGTCGCGCCAAGATGGATGCTGAGCTGCAGCGAATCATCGACCAGCGCACCACCCCGTGGGGCATTTCGGTCCAGTCGGTTGAGATCCGTGATGTGATCATCCCCCAGGGTCTCGAAGACGCCATGAGCCGCCAGGCCCAGGCCGAGCGTGAGCGCCAGGCGCGCGTCATCCTTGGCGAGTCGGAAATGCAGATTGCCGATAGCTTCGCCAGCGCCGCTCAGGCTTACATCAACAACCCCACTGCCCTTCACCTGCGAGCCATGAACATGCTCTTTGAAGGTCTAAAGGAAAAAGGCGCGATTGTCATCGTCCCCAGCAGCGCGGTGGATACAATGAACCTGGGTGGCATGAGCGGATTGATGGCTCTGTCCCAGACGGTTAAACCGGACCAGGTCGCCTCAGCCGGCCAGCCATCTGCCTCCTGACCGGCAATCATCCTCCGGGGGTTGTTCAAAGGTTTTTTGGACAACCCCCGGTCTAGTCATTGTTTCACGTGAAACCTTTTTTGACCTTTCTAAACCTATGAAACGCACTCCGATCTTCCTCACCCTTTCCTGCCTGGTGGCTTTAATATTGGCTTCCGCTCTGCCCACCACAAGTGGACAGGCCCAAGCCCCCTCC
>CAZAGA010000421.1:0-3066 GCA_964484335.1 uncultured Anaerolineaceae bacterium | reverse complement strand
GTAAAGCTGAAGGTAACGTTTCATCTCAGCCTCCCTGAACGGTAACTTTTCGAATGGCAATTCGAAACACCAGGCGGGAGAGCAATAAAAGCCCGACCAGCCAGGCGATCTGGATCAGCCACAAGCTCAGCGCTTGCGAAATCGGCGAAATTCCGCTCAATAGCGAGATTGGGATGTATAAAGCCTGGGCAAATGGAAAAGTGAAGACAAGGTTACTCAGCCAGCCGGGCAGCATGGCCAGCGGGATCAGGCTCCCGCTGAAGAACAAACCCATCCCATACACCAGCACCCCCAACCCCCACACCTCGGTGGTATAGAATGTCAGGCAACCCAGGATAAAGTCAAAGAAAAACAACACCGATCTTCCCAACAGGGCTGAGATAATAAACACTGCCCATACTCGCAAGTCAGTCGGCCATTGCAGGTCGAAAATGAGAGTTGCGGCTATCGCCAATGGCGCTTGGAGAAGCAGATCAGTCGCCAGGCTGGCCAAAGCTTGGACATAATAGCTGGTCTGCAGGTCAACCGGCCGCAGTAAGACATGGGCTATCCCCCCCTCTCGGAGGTTGTAACCCATCTCGAAGATCATATTGATCTGGCTGAGCGGAATGAAGATTTGGGCCATCAAGATATAGGTCAATGTGGCCTTTAAGTCCAGTCCCCCGATCATAGCTGAGTTGGAATACACTGCCCGCCAGAAAAACACGAAAATCGTCAGGGTTATGGTATTTAAGATCAGGCTAACCCACACCCATAAACTGTAAGCCAGGTAAACCTTTGGGACAGTTTCGGCAATCGCACGATAGATACTGCCTTGACGGCGCAGGCTGCTGATCATGACGTTGCCCCGCTTTGTAAAGCGCCGTTATAAATTTGCTTGATAATTGATGCCAATCCGGGTTCCGAGAGCGAGAAATCAACTACCTCAACCTGGTTCATGATTTCTGCTGCAACCTGGCTGGCGGTGGTCATAGTCCGGTCAAATCGGATAATCAACTCTCGTTCGCCGGGTGTGTGCCCATTAGTTGCAATCTCGGCGCCGGGCGGCAGCTTTATTTTCCCGACCGGCGCCAAGGTTTCGAAGGTGATCTGTCGGTATTTCCCAAAGCGGTCTTTGATGGTGTTGAGAGGTCCATCATAGATTAATTGCCCATCGTCGATGATGATCACCCGTTGACAGAGCTCTTCAATATCGCCCAAGTCATGCGTGGTCAGGATGACCGTAATGCCGCGTTCCCGGTTTTGTTGTTTGATGAACTCGCGAATCCGCTCCTTGACGATCAGGTCAAGGCCGATCGTTGGCTCATCCAGGTAAACGATCTGTGGTTCGTGGATCAGGGCAGCTGCCAACTCAGCGCGCATTTTTTGGCCTAGCGACATGTTGCGGATTGGGATGTGCAGCAACTCATCCAATTCAAGAGTGGTTGAAAATTGTTTTAAAAGCTGCTGGTATCGGTCTGGTTTAACCTGGTAGATTTTACCGATCAGGTTAAGCGATTCAATCAAGGCCAGGTCCCACCAAAGTTGCGTGCGCTGGCCGAACACAACGCCGATATTCTGTGCGTTGGCCACTCGTTGGCGGTGAGGGTCTAAACCTAAGACCCTTACCCGACCTCCACTGGGAAGCAAGATGCCGGTAAGCAATTTTATTGTGGTTGATTTACCAGCGCCATTCACTCCGATGTAACCGACCATTTCTCCTTTGTCAACTTGGAAGCTGATCCGGTTTACGGCCACTTTGTCGATATGGCGCGGTTTGACCAGTGCTTTGATTGCGCCGCGCAAGCCCGGATCTTTTTGGTTGATCCGGAATACTTTACTTAGATTATTGACCTGGATGATGCTCATCGGCTTACCTCCACGGTAATTGTATACGTCAGCCGTTTCAAGATCGTTTCCTGCAGGCGTGTCGTTACCTTATTGGTCGTTTTCATATCGCTGCCAGTACTTGCGATCCTCTTCGTCCTGATCGTCAAGCAGGAGCGGATGGACTTCGGGCTTTAAGCGGTAGCCATGCCCCGTCCACAACTCGCGGGCCAGTTCACCAGGACGACTCGGGACGCCTTGGCGAGCGAAATAATCGCAGATCCGGCGTACATCACGCTCGAAGATTGAATAAGAGTTCCGGTTTTCCTGCGGATCTATGGCTTGAGGGAAGTCGATCAGGCTGATTTGACCTTCCCAATACAGGATATTATAGGCGGAGAGGTCGGCGTGAACACGATGGTTGGCCAGCATTCGGTCCAGGTTGACCAGGATGCGATCGAAAAGCACACTTGCTTCATCTGGATCTAGCTCTACCGTGTTGAGGGTTGGTGCAGGCATCTCCGGATCGCCAATATAATCCATCAGAATAGCATTGCTGTCACTGGCATAAGGCTTGGGCAGGTCAACCCCGGCCGCATACAGGATCTGCATTGTCTTGAACTCGTGGCCAATCCAAGAGGTGTGAAGTAATTCTTGGCCATAAGCTGTCTTTTTGCGCATTGCATGCTGCATCCCGTGGTTCAGGATCGCCCGGCCTTCGATGTCCAGGTCTCCCCGGCCTTCACGATACAGGTGGTCTTTTCGCAGGTTGCGCAACATCCTTGGCCGGTATACTTTCGCCGCGATCATGGGCTGGTTGACTTCACTGTCAGGGCGTGCCTGGCAAAGGTAAACCGAGGCTTCCTTGCCGCCTTTCACCAACCGTAAAATATCTTCAATCCACTTTCCTTCATAGAAATTCCCAAGTGAACTTAGCAGCCAGGCCCGTTCGTGGCGTGAAGCATGATAACTGAAGTTGAGCTGTTGGCGGTCATCTTGTTGATTGACCAGGCTGATCTGCTCCTGGAGAATCTCTGGTCGTACTTTGGGTTTACCACTTTTTTCGGATCGTTGCTTACCTGCATAGGGTAAATTTCGGATTGCTGGAAGGTTGATTTTACCCTGGTAATCATCCAGGTCAATGAGCTCGTCGAGTGAGCGAGAATGCATATCGATTATCCTTGATTGTTGATCAGGCCCCAGAGCCTGTATTGTAATGATTTGAGAATTGGTTATAAAAGCTATTCGATCTCAGGGGAG
>CAZAGA010000420.1:0-3073 GCA_964484335.1 uncultured Anaerolineaceae bacterium | reverse complement strand
TCACGTTTGCCTCGCTTTTCCAGGATGAAACAACGATTAACTTATACCACAGGCCTATTGATTAAAACCGGGAAATGAGTAAAATAGGGGTGCTATAGACCGACGGGTCGGTCTAGCCAGTCTGGTATAGCAGGAATTTAAAGGCATGAATACACCTTCCGATACCCAACAGAAAATTCTCGACGCGGCAATCGACGTCTTCGCTCAAAAAGGCTATCACGACACGCGCGTCGACGAAATCGTGGACGCTTCCAAGACTTCCAAAGGGGCGGTCTATTTTTACTTCCCCAGCAAGCAGGATATTTTTCTGGCGATTGTCGATAAATTCGCCAACTTGCTGGCCGGCCGCCTGGATAAGGCGATGAGCGAACAAGCCCACGGCGTCGAACGGGTCAGCCTGGCATTGAGCATCTGCCTGAACACCTTCGAGCAGTATCGCAGCCTGGCCAAGGTCTTCCTGGTCCAGGCCGCCGGGTTGGGGGTGGCTTTTGAGAACAAACAGATCGAAATCCACACCCGCTTTGCCGGGCTGATCCAAAAACAGCTCGACGACGCCGTCCAAGAAGGCGACTTGCCACCGATCGACACCGAGGTGGCCGCCTATGTCTGGATGGGCGCGATTTACGACCTGGTCATCCGCTGGGTGCGCACCGGCCAACCGGAACCGTCGCGCATCTTCCCCACCCTGCAGGTCATGCTGCTGCGCAGCGTGGGCGTCAGCGAGGAGCGCATTGGCGTAATCAAGAAAAACCAGGCGGAGCGTCCGGCATGATGATTTCCGAGCCGGCGCTTTCCAGGCCGGCGCTCTTCCCCAATTCACAGTTCGAGCGCCTGCCGTACGATCGCCCGCTGTGGCTAAGCTGCAGCCTGGCCTGGCCGCAGGTTGACCTGCTTTCCGTCCTGGAAAAGGTGGAAGGCGAGGAACGTTTCTACTGGTCCAGCCAGCGCGCCCTGGGCGGTTCGCCGTCGATCAACCTGCTGGGCTGGGGCAAGGCAGCCGAATTGACTGATTGGGGCACGGACCGCTTCCACGCCATCCAGGAGCAGGCCCGCCTGATGGCTGCCCGCTATTACCCGCTCAACCCAGAAGCGCCGCTGGAAGCCGGGCCGTTCTGGTTCGGCAGCTTTGCTTTCCAACCCCGTCCTATTGAAGACCAGGTTTGGAAGGCCTTCCCAGATGCCTCTTTCCTGCTGCCGCGCTGGCAGCTCGCCGCATTTAATGACCAGACCTGGCTGACGATCAATTTCCTGGTCGAGCAGGTCGAGGACCGCCAGACAGTCCAGGATTCCTTCCAGGAGTGCCTCGACCAGGCCTGGACGCTCTGCCAGCCAGGCGCGCCGTCTGCTGGTACACCAGCCAGCCTGCGCCCTTCCGTCCCTGAAATCCTGCCCAGCTTGAGCCCATCCGCCTGGCAGGTCATGGTGGATGGCGCCCTCGAGCGCATCCGCCGCGGCCGGTTCCAAAAAGTCGTCCTGGCCCGCACCCTGCAGGTCCGTTTTTCAACACCCCCCAGCGTTCGAGCCATCCTGGGATCGCTGGCTAATAATTATCCCGACTGTTATCACTTCCTGGTCGAACCCGAGCCGGGCCAGGTCTTCCTGGGCGCTTCGCCCGAGCTGCTGGTCGAAGCCAGCGCCCCACTCTTCCGTAGCACCGCCCTGGCCGGCAGCATGGCGCGCAGCCGCGATCCCCAGGCCGACCAAGCGCTTGGCCAGGCCTTGCTGGACAGCCCCAAGGAGCGCGCCGAGCATGCCATCGTGGTCCAGGCCATCCAGGAGAAGCTGGCGCCGCTGGTCGAAAGCCTGGTAACTGCCGCCCAACCCAGCCTGCGCCGGCTGGGCAACGTCCAGCACCTCGAGACCCCGATCCACGGCCGCCTGGCGCCCGGCTGGGGCGTTCTAGATGTGGCGGCCGCTCTCCATCCCACCCCGGCCCTGGGCGGCTGGCCGAAAGAAGCTGCCCAGGCTTACCTGGCAGAGGCCGAGCCTTTCAACCGCGGCTGGTACGCCGCCCCACTCGGCTGGTTCGACCCGTGGGGCAATGGCTTGTTCGCCGTGGCGATTCGCTCCGGGCTGCTGCAGGGCAACCAGGCTACCTTGTTCGCCGGCGCCGGGATTGTCGAAGGCTCGGATCCGCTGAAAGAATGGCAGGAGACCAGGCTGAAGTTCCGGCCCATGCTGGAAGCCATTGGCGCCCGAGAGACGGACTGAGAGATTCTGATGGAACCATCGATACCAATTCACGCCAACCGCAATACCTTCTGGTCGGCCGTGCTGGCCGCTGAGCTGCAGCGCGCCGGACTGACCCAGGTCGTCATCGCCCCTGGCTCCCGCTCAGCGCCGCTGGCGCTGGCCTTCGGCGCGCAACCTGGGCTGCAGGTCTTCGTCCACCCGGATGAGCGCGGGGCGGCCTTCTTTGCCCTCGGCCTGGCCCTGGCGAGCGGCAAGCCGGCTGCAGTCCTGTGCACCTCCGGCACCGCGGCAGCCAATTTCTTCCCGGCGGTGGTCGAAGCGCACCAATCGAATATCCCCTTGCTGGTCTTGACCGCCGACCGGCCGCCCGAGCTGCGCGCCAGCGGCTCGAACCAGACCATCGACCAGGTCAAGCTGTTCGGCGGCTACACCCGCTGGTCGGTCGAAGCGCCCCTGCCGGAAGCAACCCCCTCCGACCTCACCCTGCAAGCCCTGCGTAGCCTGGCCGGGCGAGCGCTGGCCGCCACCCAGGGCCTGCCGCCCGGGCCGGTCCACCTCAACCTGCCCTTCCGCAAGCCGCTCGAGCCCACGCTGGTCTCCGGCGATGTCCCCGAGCGCTTTCAGGAGGCTGCCTGGCTGGCGGACCACGACCACTCCACCCCTGGCCAGCCCTATGTCCAATTCAGCCGTGGAATGGTCGCCCCCAATTCATCCCAGGTCGAATCCCTGGCGCAGGCCGTGCGCCGCGCTGAGCGGGGGATCATTTATTGCGGGCCGCGCTGCCCGGGCAGCAACTTCCCCAATGCGGTCTACCGCCTGGCCCAGGCGACCGGCTTTCCGATCTTCGCCGACGCGCTCTCCGGGGTGCGCTTTCACCCCT
>CAZAGA010000419.1:1380-3079 GCA_964484335.1 uncultured Anaerolineaceae bacterium | reverse complement strand
ATTGTCCAGGTCCAGCCAGCCAGCCGCCTGGAGCAAAGCGCCGCCAGCCGCCGGATCGTAGGCATAACGGCGCAAATCGGGATTGGCCAACGAATAGCCAGCCGGCAGGTAGCTATCCAGTACCGCCTGGCCCGGGGCAAATTCGGCTGCCAGGGTCTGGCGATCAATGCACAGAGCAACAGCCTGGCGCACCTGCGGCGATTGGAAGATCGCCAGGCGCTGGGGATCGGCAGGAACGATCCCAAAATCGAGATGCTCCCAGCTTGTCCCCGGAATCTCAACCAGGGCAGCCTGCCCGGCCTGCTGCAGAGCCAGGACATCTGGATCCTGGGCCGAAAAGCCATAAGCCGGGTCGAGCAGATCGCACTCGCCGGATTGTAAAGCGCTCAGCGCCTGTTGTGGGTCGGGCAAGAAGCGATACACCAGGAAGTCAAAAGCCGGCAGCCCTTCGTCAGCGCGGAAGTAATTCGGGTTACGGGACAGGGTAATGCTGGCGCCAGGCGCCCATTCGGTAACCTGGTACGCGCCCCAGCCGAGAGGTGTGCGGGCGCTGAGCGTGGCGGTGATCAACTGGCTGGGCGCCAGCTCGCTCCAGGCCTGGCCCGGCAGCGGGCTGAAGAAATACTGGCCTGGATCGGCCGGTCGCAGGCCAGGTAAGCCGCGCCACTCCACGGTCGTCTCATCCAGCGCCTGGTAGGACTGGGTGCGGGCGACCAGCTCGGGTCGGCCTTGCACCCCGAGCGCCCGGGCAACTTCATAGGAGTAGAGCGAGTCGCCAGCGGTCAATGGCGAACCATCCGACCAGGTTAACCCGGGTTTCAAGGAAAAGCGTAAGACCAGCTGGTCCATCTGAACCGCAGCCTCTTCCTGGTAAGTCTGCGCACAGCTTTGCTCTGCACAGCCGCTCGGCAGGTAGGTCACCCCAGCCGCCAGGTTGACCAGGCGCCCCAGGCTGTCCACCATTCGTTCGTTAGGCAGCACCTCGACCGGCTGGAGGGCGACGTCGCCATCCGCCAGGCTGGGCAGCTTTTCTAACAGGACCGCTACTGCCCTAAAATCCTGGCGCTCGACCGGGCCGGCATAGATCGCCCTGCGCACCACACGAGCTGAATGCGAGTTATCGCCGTATAAAAATAAAGAAGCTGGTTCTTTTGGTAAGCAAATCGTCAGCTGGCGCGGCGGAGCCAGCGTGGGCGTGGCCGAGGGTGCAGTCTCAAGCCCGGCGCTGGCTGGTACGGTGGTCGCTGCCGGGTCAGGGGTGTTTGGCGGCGGCGTTGAATTACAACCCAGCAGGGTAAAGACCAGGAGCAGGAGGACTAAAGATAGGTAGGCAGGGAAAACCCGTTTGGCATTCGGGTGAAGCGAGAAGTTCGGTTTTTCAGTCATCATGAAATTCAGGCCATGCGCAGGCCTGAGATACGTAGATGAAAAGCCCAGATTTGATCCAAGCTGTGAGCAAATTCGGAGCTGTGCGGCGAATAGAAATCCTGCGCCTGGGAGAAGTTCTCTTCATAATCCAGCTGGGCTGTCTCGGCCTTGGGGTAAAAGCGGGCCGAGGCCAGCAGCAGCACGCGCGAACGAGCCTGGCGCGGCGCCTGTTCCTGAGCAGCCCAATTTTTTAGTACCTGTCCTAGATAGCGGTCCATGCGATGTCCATTCAGCCTTAAGGATTCTCGTAGGTCAAGTCGAGCGCGCCATC
>CAZAGA010000419.1:0-1280 GCA_964484335.1 uncultured Anaerolineaceae bacterium | reverse complement strand
GCAATCCGGTCCACCAGGTCTTCGAGCGGATGCAGCCAGCGCCGGCTGCGCTTGACCCAGGTGTAGGACAGGTTGGCCGTCATCCGGTAGAGCCAGGGATCCAGCGGCCGTTCGGCGTCGATATGATCCGCAAAGCGGAACAGGCGTAAGAATACATCCTGCAGCAGGTCAGCAGCCGCCTCCGGATCGCCGGTAATTGCCAGCGCGGTTCGATAGACCATGCGCTGGTACCGGTCATAAAGCTGACCCAAGGCTTCCACGCTTCCCGCCTGGAGCTGTATCACCAACTCTTGTTCGATTGTATTTGACATGTCGGCCTGTTGACAGTGTCCTGATTAAGATACCGTTTAAAAACCAGAAAGGTTCAACGGTTTTGCTCGCGGTTAATCAGATATTTTACCAGCAAGAAGGTCAAAATCGCGACCAACCCACCGCCGGCCGCCAATCCCAGCCAGAGCCAGGTGGGGTCAACTGGCCGGGCAGGGGGCTGGACGACCAGCCAGGGTGTGGAGGTTGGCCGGAGGGCCGGGTTGAGCCAAAGCCCGGCGGCCCGCCCGGCAGTCAGCAGTTCAACGCCTGGATCCACGCCGTTCAGGCGCAGCAGGAAGGCGGTAAGTTGCCAGTATTCCTCTTCGCTGCGCGAGCCGGCCGCCTGCCAGGGCATGCGGGTTTGCAAAAATTGGAACAGGTCCAGGGCCGTAGTGAAGCGAGCGATTGTGACCGGGCCTACCACCGGTGGGACGGTTTTGGGAAAAATAAAGCCATCGGGGGGATGGTTGGTAGCATGGCAGCGCGATTGCCAGCAGTTGCGATCCTCCGGGTCGAGCACATTGCGCCATTCTTCGGTCAGGCCTTGCCCGCGGTCGCCGTGGCAGACCATGCAGATCTGGTAATAAAGCTGAGCGCCCTGGTCTGCCGGGGTGGGCGGGTAGACCGTCGCTGGCGGCGCCAGCCGGTCGCTCATCATCGGCATGCTATTCTCGGTTGGCTCGGGACGCTGCGCCACGGCTGCCTGCCCCAGCAAGCCAGCCATAACCAGAAGAATCAGGAGGGCGATGATTATCTTCGGCATTCCGCCTTAATTTAAGGATACAGGTAGGCGTACGACGTAAACGCACGCCTACCTGTATCACAAGAGAGAGAGATTATTTCCGCCGCAGGCGAGGATCCATGATATCGCGCAGGGCGTCGCCCACCAGGTTCCAGCCCAGCGTGAACATAATCATCGCAATGGCTGGCGCCAAAACAATCCACCAATAAGTCGCCAGCGTTGGGATCCA
>CAZAGA010000418.1:0-3081 GCA_964484335.1 uncultured Anaerolineaceae bacterium | reverse complement strand
GAGACCCGCACCGACCACAGTATAAAACCATACACAAAGATAGCCACCGCTGCCAGCGAGGGCAGGACAAGTAGGAATCCGCTAATCTGATCTCTTCGACTGAACATGAGCGCTCCCGGGCTTTCGGAAACGAAAGTTTTTGTAGTTGAAAACGGCAGAGCCGTTTTCAACTACAAAAACCATTTTTAAATTGACCCTACCAACTGCTGGACCTACTTGCAGGGGCCAGAGGACTTGCAGGCAGCTACCAGGGCGGCCTGGAAGGTCTCGACATTCTTGTCCGCCAGGAACAAACCGAGGGCGGTGTCGATCTCGCTCTTCCAGGAGTCGTTCGCCACGACACCGTGAGCCAGGCTGCCGACGACGGTGTTGCTGGCCCAATCGGCCATGGCCGACTGCAGGTATTCATCGTAGAGGGTCTTGTCACCATCGCTGCGGGCCGGGATCGAGCCCTTGACCGGGTTGAAGGCATCCTGGCCAGCCTTGGAGCCGGCGACCTTCAGCCAGGCGATGGCGCAGTCGCGATTCGGGGCGCCAACAGCCAGGACAAACGAGTCGGACAGGAACTGGAAGGTGCCGCTGGTTCCGGGTACCGGAGCCCAACCGAAGTCAGTCATCGGGGCCTTCTTCAGTTCTTTGAAGAAGCCTTCCGCCCAGTCGCCCATGACATTGAAGGCGGCCTTGCCGTCCACCACCAGTTGAGCGGCGTCTTGCCAGCTCAACGAGGCTGCATCCGCGTTGACATAGGTCAGCACCTTGGCATAATTGTCCAGGCCGGTCTTGACCTCAGCGCTGCCCCAGTCGGTGGTCCCATCCCACAAGCCGTTGTACTTGTCGGGGCCGAGGCTGGCCAGCAGGACAGTCTCCATCAGGTGCATCGCCGTCCACTGCTCGCCCATGGTGAGCGGGGCAACGCCGGCGGCCTGGAGGGTATCCATGGCAGCAAACCACTCATCCAGGCTGTTCGGAACCGCAACGCCGTTGTCAGCCAACAACTTGGGGTTGTACCACAAGACATTCGCGCGGTGGATATTGACCGGCACCGAGTAGATATTGCCATCCTGCGAGATGAGCGGGATCAGGGTCTTGGGCATGACAGCCAGCCAGCCTTCCTGGTCATACAGGAAGTTCAGCGGCTCGATCTTCTGATCCTTAACGTAGGTACCGATCAATTCCTGGCCGGCATGACCTTGCCAGCTATCGGGGGGCTCATTCTGGGACAGGCGGGTCGCCAGGACTGCGCGAGCGTTGGTGCCAGCGCCGCCAGCAACGGCCGAGTTGATGAACTCAATCCCGGGGTTAGCAGCCTGGAAGACTTTGATCATCGCGTCCAAGCCGGCTGCTTCACCGCCGCCGGTCCACCAGGAAAAGACTTCCACCTTGGTGCAGGCCGCAGCCGCCGGAGCGGCAGGCTCCGCCGGGGCTTCGGTCGCCGTTGAGCCGCAGGCAGCCAGCAACAGCGAAAAGACCATCACCAGGGCTAACATGGTAAAGGTTAACTTCTTGAAAGACATCTTCGATTCTCCTTATTAAGTGTTTGAAATTATTTTACGATTGGATTTGAGTGGGGGA
Organism: uncultured Anaerolineaceae bacterium; assembly: GCA_964484335.1. Taxonomy (GTDB): domain Bacteria; phylum Chloroflexota; class Anaerolineae; order Anaerolineales; family UBA4823; genus CAZAGA01. The sequence goes on along the minus strand of CAZAGA010000418.1, from coordinate 1,509 downwards.
AATCGTCAGGTATGTGGTTTCGGTCGGCCTCCTTTGCAACCCTGGAGATACAGGGTTAAGTTAATTGTAATACAAAAAGAGGAACACTGAGACACTGAGAAACACTGAAACACTGAGAAATGCTGAAGCGCTGAGGCACTGAAGAGGAATGAGGCGCTGAGAGATATGAAACACTGAGGCACGGAAAAAAAGAGGCGCTGAGAGAGGCTGAAACACTGAGGCACAGAAAATAAAACCCAGTCCGGGGTCAATGGATCAGGCGCTTGATTTGCAGGCGCGGAGCGCCAAAATTGAGCAGCAGGCCAACCTGATAGCCGGAGGCTTTTAAGTAGGAGAGGGCCTGGACAAAGTGAACTTCCTGGAGCTCGGAATGCGCTTTGATTTCGACCAGAACGCCGGCAATAAGAAAATCGACCCGTTTCCGGCCGACCACCTGGCCGCGATAAGCTACATCCATCCAGACTTCCCGGCTGAACTCCAGGCGCTCGACGTCAAGCTCAAGGGCAAGCGCACGCTGGTAGATCACTTCTTCGAAACCAGGGCCTAATTCCTGATGGACGCGGGTGGCCGCGGCAATAATCCGTGAAGTAATCTCTGAGAGGGGGTATTCGGATTTCACGTGCGCTTCAGCCATTTTGCCTCCTGGGTATGATCCCTGAAACACTGAGAAAGAATGAACACTGAGGCACTGATAAAGGATGAGGCATTGAGAAACTCTGGAACACTGAGGCACTGATAAAGGATGAGGCACTTAGATAGACTGGAACACTGAGGCACTGACAAGGGATGATGCATTGAGAAACTATGAAAACCTGCTTAATAAATCATTATTCAGTGTCTCAGTGATCGTTCAGTGTCTCAGTGATCACTCTGTGCCTCAGTGATTCATCGGTGTCTCAGTGATCGTTCAGTGTCTCAGTGATTCATCAGTGTCTCAGTGTTTTTTCAGTGTCTCAGTGATTCTATCTTTATCACCACCCGCTGCTTGGCGGCTTGTGCCAGGTCGGCTTCAAGCGGTTTTCCAGCCTGGTCGAGGCGGACGTTGAAATAGCGGGCCACGCCGGGCGCCTGGCGGAAATATGCCTGCAGGCCGGCAGCCACAGCCGCGCCATCGTCAAAAGCCTGGGCCTGGGCGGTCAGGCGCTGGCCTTGCAGGACCAGGCTGACCGGCGCCCCGCCGAGCAGGTTGCGCCACCAGGTGCGGTCGCGCTGGCTTGTCAGCCAGAGGCTCTCGCCGTCACGGACATAATTAACCGGCAGGGTATATTGTTTGCCGCTCTTGCGCCCGGTGACGGTGATCAGGAGGGTCGATTTGCTCAGCAGCCCATGGAGGGGCGAGCGCAGCAACCAGGACATCAGGGTGTTGTACCACATGATTAATTTGAACCCTTTCTCTTTACACTCTTTTAGAACGGCCCATAATCAATCGCCACTGCTACCGCCAGGAAAGCCACCGTGGCCAGGATGATCCAGAACCAGAGCGGCAGCAGCCATTTCAGCCACTTCGGA
>CAZAGA010000417.1:0-3090 GCA_964484335.1 uncultured Anaerolineaceae bacterium | reverse complement strand
GCGAACAAAGCCGCCCGGTGGGATAAAGATTTATCGCCGGGCAAGGCATAACGGCTGGCGGGACCGATCACGCCGCGCAAGGGGCGGCCGGGATAGATGGTAAGCGATTGGGGCATCTTAGATTCCTATGCTATGCAGTAAAAGCTGAGATGGAATTATACTACGCGGGAATCCTGGGTTACAATTGGAGATCAGGAACCCTGTCGCCCGCAGAATCCGGGCCTAAATTTATGACAACTCCACCTAAAACCCGGCGATTCCTGGCCAAGGCGCTCTTTCCCAGCCTGTGGCAGAACCGTGGTTTAATCCTCGAGCTTACCCGCCGCGAGCTGACTCAGCGCTACCGTGGCTCTTTTTTGGGCTTCCTTTGGCCGGTGATTGTGCCGCTGGTGATGCTGGCGGTGTATACCTTTGTCTTTGGCTACGTCTTCCAGGCCCGCTGGCAGATCGGCGAGCGTAGCTCCTCCCCAACCCAGTACGCCTTAATCCTGTTCGCCGGCCTGACGGCGTTCAATATTTTTTCAGAGACGGTCAACCGCTCGACGACCCTGATCGTCGGGATGCCGAACTACGTCAAAAAGGTGGTCTTTCCGCTGGAAGTATACCCGCTGGTTGTGCTGGCCAACGCCCTGACCCTCTCGCTGATTAACCTGCTGCTGCTGGTGGTTGGCAACCTGGTCCTGGCGGGCAGTTTTTCAAAGACGATTTTCTTGCTGCCGCTGGCTTACCTGCCGCTGATCTTTCTGTGCCTGGGACTGGGCTGGTTCCTGTCATCCCTGGGAGTGTATATCCGCGACCTGGCCCAGGCCATGCCGGTGATCACCACCCTGCTGTTCTTTCTGAGCCCGATTGTCTACCAGATCGAGGCGGTGCCCGAGCGCTTGCGCCAGGTCCTGTATCTGAACCCACTGACGACGATAATCGAGGGCTTTCGCCAGGTGTTGCTGCTAGGCGGCTCGTTGCCCTGGTTGAGCTGGGGAATCTGGACCGGGCTTACCTTCCTTCTGGCCGTGCTGGGTTATGCCTGGTTCATGGGCACCAAGCGGGGGTTCAGCGATGTCCTTTAATCCCGTCCTGCCAACCCGCCCCCACCCGGTCCAGGATCCCAATCTCCCGGCCATTCGGGTCGAAAACCTGGGCAAGCTGTACCACCTGTACAATAAACCGGTCGAACGGCTGAAACACACCCTGTTCTGGCGCTTCGGCAAGCATTACGGCCATCCGTTCTGGGCGCTGCACGAGATCAATTTCGAAGTCCAGCGCGGCGAGACCTTTGGGGTGATCGGACAGAATGGCTCGGGGAAAAGCACCTTGCTGCAAATCCTGGCCGGGACGACCCAAGCCACCACCGGCAGGGTCAACGTCAACGGCCGGGTGGCGGCCCTGCTCGAGCTTGGCTCGGGGTTCAACCCCGAATTTACCGGCCGCGAGAACGTCTTTCTGAACGGGCTAATTTTGGGGATCAGCCATGCCGAGATGCTCGAGCGGTTTGACGAGATCGCCGCATTTGCAGACATCGGCGAATTTATCGACCAACCGGTCAAGGTCTATTCTTCGGGAATGTTCGTGCGCCTGGCCTTTGCGGTAGCCGCCAGCGTGGACGCCGACATCCTGTTGGTCGATGAGGCCCTGGCGGTGGGCGATATCTTCTTCCGCCAGAAGTGTTATCGCCGGCTGGAACAGTTACGTGCGAAGGGCGCTTCGATCCTGCTGGTCTCGCATGCCATGAACGAGGTTGAGCAGTTCTGCGAACGGGCGCTATTGCTCAAAGACGGCGAGGCCGCCTTCCTGGGCTCGGCGATCGAGGCGGTCAAGCGCTATTATTTCGTGCGCCAGGCGGCCGAAAACATTAACCTGGCTGAGCCCGAAGCGCTCCCGCCGGAAGCGGCAACCTACCTGCCCCTGATTGAGCAAGATTTCTGGCCCGCACCGGATGCCTTCCTGGATATCACCGATAAGGCCCAGGTCCACGATGGAAAAGCGATCTGCCGGGGTGTGGCTCTGACCGATGAGTATGGCCAGGCCTGCCTGGTCTTCCAGCAAGGCCAAATAGCGAATTTCTTCTTTGAATTTGAAACTTTTGAAGACCTGGACGTTCCCATTGGCGGAGCGGAAATCGTCAACGAAAAAGGTATTATCGTCCATGGGAAGAATAGCCTGCTGCATGGCAGCCCGGCGCCCAGCCAGGTCGCCAAAGGCAGCCGGGTACGTTTCCGCCAGCAGATCAGCCTGGAAGTTCTGCCTGGCGAATATTCCTTCAACGTCGGTTTCACCACCATCTCGCGGCGCGATTTCGCACGCCGCAGCCTGTACACCCACCCCGAGCTCGACGCCCGGATCAGTGTATTGGGCAACCTGCCCAACGCCGGGAAATTCGCGGTCGTCTTCCGCCGGATTAAAGAACCGGTTCAAATTATCCATTTCGGCGTCGCCAATTTACCTGGCGAATGCCAGATTTCTATCCTCCCCCCCGAATCCGAGAGTTTATGACCGAAAACGCCCCTCTTCGCTGGCCCAAAATCAGCCTGATCACTCCCTGCTTGAACCAGGTCGAATTCCTGGAGGAATGCCTACGTTCGGTGCTTGACCAGGATTACCCGAACCTGGAATACCTGGTACTCGATGGCGGCTCGACCGACGGCAGCCTGGAAATTTTACAAAAGTACGCCGGTAGCGTGAAATTAATCCAGGTTGATCCGGCGTCCTTCGACATCAGCCAAGACACCTCACAAGCCAGGCACGCTGAGCGCAGTCGAAGCGCAGAGGGGCCTTCCACCGACATCCCTCCCGATGCATCATTTAAGTTACAGCACAAGCTCAATCATCTACTTCAGATCGGATTGTCGCAGGCCAGCGGCGGGCTGGTCGCCTGGCTGCACCCGGATGCCTTTTATTACCCTGGCGCGCTGCAAGCCGCCGCTCAGGCTTACCTGGATAACCCAGGCTCGCCGTTCATCTACGCCAACGGCTGGCGAGTGGACCGCAAGGGGCGCAAAAAAAGCCGCGCCTTCGCCGAGACCCGTTTCAGCTTCAGCCGCTCGGCGCTGGTCTACGGGCTGAATTACATCCTCCAGCCAGCCACCTGGATCA
>CAZAGA010000416.1:0-3106 GCA_964484335.1 uncultured Anaerolineaceae bacterium | reverse complement strand
TAAAAATATCTGTATTTATCCGCCCTTTATCTGCGTTGATCTGCGGTTAAGGATTAGCCGCAGATGAACGCGGATTTAAGCAGATGAATACAGATAAGACAAAAACGATTAAGAATTTAACGCAGATAAACGCGGATATCCGCAGATGAACGCCGATAATACAAAGAAATGTTAAAAATATCTGTATTTATCCGCCCTTTATCTGCGTTGATCTGCGGTTAAGGATTAGCCGCAGATGAACGCGGATTTAAGCAGATGAATACAGATAAGACAAAAACGATTAAGAATTTAACGCAGATAAACGCGGATATCCGCAGATGAACGCCGATAATCCAAAGAAATGTTAAAAATATCTGTATTTATCCGCTCTTGATCTGTGTTGATCTGCGGTTAAGAATTTCTTTCGAAACCATCTACCCTCCTGGCGTGATTGACCCGATTGCCAGGAACGAGAAAATCCACACGTCCTGCCAGAAGTGAATGAACCAGGCCCAGAAGAAGCTGCGCGTCTCTTGCATCGACTTGGCCAGGATCCAGCCCAAGAAGCTCGCCAGGAGCACGCCGGCCACCCCATACGGCACGCCGTAGAAGTGCGCGATGCCGAAAAACGCCGCCACCATGTACAGGGCTGGCCCCGGCCCGACCGGGTTTTCCAAGACCGAGAGAAACGCAGCCTTGTAGGTCAACTCCTCGTAGAAGGCGTTCAGTGCGGCGGCCAGCAAGATCACCGGCAGGAACGGCAGGGCTCGGGCGATCAGGTCCGGCGATGGGCGCCCGGCGATGATCAGGAAGGCCAGCGTGCCCAGGCTGATGCAGACCGTCAGCCAGGTCCCGAACGAGCGCCAGCGATCGCCGGCCTTGACGCCCAACCAGCGGATCGGCTGCGCCGGGGCGTTGATCTCGCCCTTCACCAGGTAGAAATCGGCCGGTTTCTTCTTCAATAAGAGCAGCGTGGCCAGCATCGCCAGTGCGATGAACAGGTGGAGCGATTGCTCGGCCAGCATGGAGACGTTGAACGATGGGTTGCTCAGCCAGCGGGGGTAGTTGAACAGCCGGTCAACGCGCTCGTAGACCAGCCACTGGCTGCCCACGAAGACCGCCATCACGACCAGGAATTTCTGCAGCCCGCGCAGCGCCGGCCAGGCCAGCGTGGCGGCGAAGGCGATCAGAATCGCCCCCAGGGCGAACAGGGTCTGCTGGTCGCGCGTGACGACCTGATTAAAGATTTCCTGCCGAATCACCACGGGTAACAGGGAGGTGAGTAGGATGACGGTCCAGGCGACCAGGACGGTGAGGTTTGGGGAGCGGCGTGTGTTCATGGGGATTCCTTCGCCCGGTCGGGTCGGTAATTGTCGTGCGCCAGGCAATTCTTACTATAGCACGAATTTAATAATCTGCGTTGATCTGCGGTTAAGGCTTTGCCGCCGATAAACGCGGATATCCGCAGATGAACGCGGATAAAAATATCTGTATTTATCCGCTCTTCATCTGCGTGGATCTGCGGTTAATAATTTGCCGCCGATAAACGCGGATATCTGCTGATGAACGCAGATAAAAAATATCTGTATTTATCCGCTCTTTATCGGTGTGCATCTGCGGTTTGTAATTAGGGGATTTACAATTATCTATTCAGGTATACAATAAAATCGATCACAACATGCTCAGCAGGTTTTTGCTCCCGCCGGGGGCGCCTGCTCTCGCCGAGGAGTCGCAGATGAACGCCAAACGAACGGTTTTACCGAGGTACTTTTCCCTGGTTTTGATCGCCAGCCTGCTGTTGGCGGGCTGCGGAGCCGGGGGCGCAGCGCAGCCAACCCAGCCGCCCGCCCAAACCGCAACCCCGACGACGCCCCCGTACGTCTTGAAGTGCGAGATCGGCCTGGAGAAATACGTCATCACCATCGACGGGGAGAGCGGGGAAACGACCACCCAGATGACGGATGAGACCACCAGCTATGGCTATACCCCGGAAGGGCAGCAAGAAACCCTGACCCTGGCGTTGAATCGGACGCTGACCTACACGGAGAGCGGCCACGCTTACCAGATCCGGGGCACGATTGTGCTCAATCTCCTCCAAAATAGCGTCGCCTATGACATCACCGCAAGCGGGGGCGGCTTTGGCGATGTCCCGCAGACCTGCCAGAACGGCGACCTGGACGCAGCGAGCCCGGAGCAGCCTGGAGCGGCTCAAGCGGCTGATAGCGGGCAAGCGGCGGTCGAACCACCCGCGGTAGTGGAAGCGACGCCCACTTACCAGTCCCCCCTGCTGATCTCGCTGGCCAGCCCAGAAGGCGCAGCGCCGACCCTGGGCGTGCCGTTTTGCGACCAGGCGCTGCAGGCCGGGCAGATCGCCGAGAACACCTACCTGTGCATGGCCAGTGAGGCCGGGGATTTTATCGGCGCTGGACAAAACTGGCTCCAGGTCCCGGACCAGGCGACGATCAGCGCCGAGAGCTGGGCCAGCAGCGCTAATCCGAGCGCGGCGCTGACGGTCAAAGTCATCAGCGCCGAAGGGGAGTGGGAGCTGAGCTTTGCGCCACCCAGCGGTGCGAGCTGGACGACGGGGCTGTATGAGAACGCGGCGCGCTATCCCTTCCAAGAGGCAGCACAGCCCGGCTTGAGCGTCTCGGGCTACGGCCGCGGCTGCAACGAGCTGAGCGGGAAGTTTGAAATCCTGGAAATGGAATACATCGGCTCAGCGGATGGCTCGATGCCCGGCCTGTTGAGCCGCTTCGCGGCCAATTTCGAGCAGCACTGCGACGGCGGCCCGGCCCTGCTGGGCTATATCCGGGTGAATGCCAGCCTGCCGTAGATAGTATACGATCGGAAGATAGGCTATTTAAAGAGAAAGGCTCGACTGCCTTAAGAATAGGAAGAATTGGTGCAATTTGATATGAGACAATAACACAACAGGCTTCCTGAAAACCGTGTTTTAAGTTCAACTGTTATTTATATTTACAATAAGCCGAGGAATGGTATTGCCGCTATAAATATTATATTAATTAGATAGCCAAAATAGCAAAACATTGGAGTAAACCGTGCTAAAATAGTTTGAGTTCAGCAAAAATTGTCAACCTTCGAGTAGAATATGGTGGCAAAAAACATC
>CAZAGA010000415.1:0-3109 GCA_964484335.1 uncultured Anaerolineaceae bacterium | reverse complement strand
GCCTGCTGACCAGCCAGTTCAATGCGATTACCCCCGAAAACGCGATGAAATGGGAGATCATCCACCCCGAGCCGGAGCGCTACGTCTTTGGTGAGGCGGATGTCATCGTTGAATTTGCTCGCCAGAATGGACTAAAAGTGCGCGGGCACACCCTGGTATGGGGCAACCAGCTACCCGCCTGGATGCTGGAAGGAAACTACACCCGTGCCGAATGGATCGAAATCCTACGCGAGCACATCAACGAGGTGGTCGGCCGCTACCGCGGCTCCCGAAACGGACAGACGGTGATCGCCTGGGATGTGGTCAACGAGGCGGTCGCCAGCAATGGAGCCTTGTTCGATAACTTCTGGCTACAAAAAATTGGGCCGCAATATATCCCGCTGGCCTTTTGGTTCGCTCACCAGGCCGATCCAGAGGCGCTGTTGTTCTACAACGACAATGCCGGTGAGGGGCTGAATGCAAAATCGCAGGGCATCTACAACCTGGTTAAGGGTATGGTCGAAGCCGGCGTTCCAATCGATGGGGTCGGGCTGCAGTTCCACGTCGGGCTGGACGGCGTCCCATCCACCCTGGAGCTGGCGACCAACATGCAGCGCCTGGCCGACCTGGGGCTGGAGGTGCACATTACCGAAATGGACGTGCGCACCCAATACCGCCAGGATAACCTGCCGGAGAAGCTGCAAGCCCAGGCCGGGGTATACCGCCAGGTGTTAGCTGCCTGCCTGATCTCGCCCAACTGCCGGGCGTTTTTCACCTGGGGGCTGACCGACGCCCACTCCTGGATACCTGGTATGACCGGAAAAGAAGATTACCCGCTGCTCTTTGACCGGGATTACCAACCCAAGCCTGCCCTGCAGGCGATCCTGGATTTACTCGAAAAACCTTGAGCCAGCGCTAGGGCTGGGTGATTTGGGGCGAGTTCCACACCGCCCAATCATCCTGGGCCGAGCCATCCGCTTTCACCACCAGGATAAACGCCAGGGTCTGGCCGCGCAGTTCGCTCAGGCTGAGGTCGACCGGCGTCAGGGTACCATCACAAGCGGCGGGAATCTCCTGCAGGGTGTCGATGTCCTCGCCATCTTTGACCGCGATCTGGAAGATCACCTTTCCCTGGCCGCATTTTCCATCCGGGTTGGCGGCAAAGCCGACGCGCGCTTTGAAGTGGTCGCCTGCTTTGACCTGGTAGAGCGGAAAGACCCCGTAGACATAGCCTTCGTCTTCCGGCTTGGGCGTCATCAGCAGGATTTTTCCGGAGGTTTGGCCGTTCTCCAGGCGCAGTCCATCCGCCAGGACGGCAGCGCCTTGTGGGCTATCCAGTGGCCCGCCAAAGGCGAGCGGTAGGCCGGAATTGTCTCCCGCCGCGCTGTACCAGGCGGCTGAGGAGGCGCTGCTGACAAAATCGAACTGGCGCGCCCCGCTTTCGCCGCCCGGCGCTTCGACAATAATTTGCGCCCAAACCGGCAGGTCGCCATTCCGACCGCCCCCAAAGACCTGCCCATCAGCGTTGCTCAGCTTCCACTCGCTGCGGTAGGTGCCGCCCTGGGTCGGAGCAATCATCTCAACCGAGATATCGACCGTGGCATCTGGGCGGACCACTTTCGGCAGCAGGACCTGCGGCAGCGCGCCGAGCAGCTCGCCGCCAGTGAACACCAGGCTGTAATCTTCTTCCCAGGTGCACTGGCCAATATTCTGCAGCCGCCAGGTTTTGGTGAAACGCTCACCTGGCTGCAGGGCGGTGTTATCCGGGATGGTGACGTCTTTGATAAATTTCGAACGATCACAGGCGCTGGCCTGCGGCGCCTGGGTCGGCTGGGGGACCAGGGTAAAGACCGGCGCCTGGCTAGGCAGCGCAGTCGGCAAGGCTGGGCTGGCGGAGGTTGCGGTGACCAGGGGCGACTTTTGGGTCGGCTCAGGCGTCGCCGCAGGCGGGCGGCTGATCTCGGTCAACTGAGCCGCCACCGTACGAGCCGCCGCAGTGTTAATCAACTCAAATTCGGATGGCGCAGGCGTGTTCCGGCCCGGCATATTGCAGGCGCTAAGTAAAACCAACCCGATCAGCAGCAGGCTGAACCCCGCTCGTAAGGCAATTTTACCGTTCATCGCTCGACCTCTCCTTTCCAGCATGCGCTTATTATAACGTCTCGATGCAATGTTGTTGCCAGGTTCATGCCAATAGCCGGCCGGCCGGCGATGGTATAATCTGCGGGGTAAATTCTACAGGAAAGTAAAAGAAAATCGATATGCTTGATAAACTGGTCGGAATCGAAGAACGCTACCAAGAACTGAATAACCTGCTACTCGAAGTCGGGAATGACTACCAGAGAGCCGCCGAGCTGAGCATGGAACGCGCCGAGCTGGAGCCGATTGTCACTAAGATCCAGCAGTACCGCCAGGCCCTGGCGCACCTGGATGAAGCCCACCAGGTATTGGCAGTTGAGGAAGACGCCGATATGCGCCTGTTGGCGGAAGCCGAAATCCAGGAGCTCGAGCCGCAGGCTAGCGCCTTGGAGAATGAAATCAAGAACCTCCTGGTGCCCAAGGACCCGCGCGACAGCCGGAATGTGATTATGGAAATCCGGGCTGGTACCGGCGGGGATGAAGCCGCGATTTTCGCCGCCGACCTGTTTCGAATGTACAGCCGTTACGCTGAAGCGCGCCGCTGGCACGTCGAAGTGCTCTCGACAAATGAGATTGGTATCGGCGGTTTGAAGGAAATCATCTTCCTGGTCAAGGGCAAGGGCGCCTATTCCCGCTTGAAATATGAATCCGGCGTGCATCGCGTCCAGCGTGTCCCGGTAACCGAGTCACAGGGGCGGATTCACACCTCGACTGCCACGGTTGCGGTGCTGGCGGAGGTCGATGATGTCGAGGTCAGCATACCCGAAAGCGATATCAAGATCGATGTTTACAAATCGGCCGGGGCGGGTGGTCAAAACGTCCAGAAAAACGCCACCGCGGTACGCTTGACCCACCTGCCGACTGGGATTGTTGTCGCCTGCCAAGATGAACGCTCCCAGCTCCAAAACCGGCTGCGGGCGATGAGCATCTTGAAAGCCCGCCTGTATGAAATCGAAGAAGAAAAGCGCCGCTCGGAACAAGAAGAAGCCCG
>CAZAGA010000414.1:0-3116 GCA_964484335.1 uncultured Anaerolineaceae bacterium | reverse complement strand
TTATGATTCTCCGAACTGCCTGGCCGATTGGATCGACTGCGAGCCTGAGATGGAAACTTGCGTACGACTGATAAAAGTGGATGCATTTCGCCCCGGTGAACACCTGGACCTAGTAATGGATGATGAGAAAGGCCTGGCGCTGGCCTATTTTTCCTCAGAGTAAACGCTAATCTGGTTTCCAATTTCCCCTGTCAGATCGGTCCGATAGGCCACAGCGATGGTATTATCCGGTAGGAAATTCGTTTTTAAATAATTCAGCGATTGGAGCCGGTCTTCACCGTCATCGCTGGCAAGAAAGATTTGCTGGCAAAAAGCGGCAATATCTTGAATGATCCGCTCAAAGCGATAATAGGCCAAAGCTTGCGGGATCGTTTTCACCCGACCATAGCCCTGGTAAAATAGCTGCTCTTCTTCGGAAAGTGAGTGACCACGAAAGCCTTGTGCACCGCCAATGAACATTAAATCGCGCTCTCTGGGAGCCAGGAGCGGCTCGTCCCAATCGACTAGATAAAGCGATTGATCAGATGCAATCAAGACATTCCCGGCATGCAAGTCTGTGTGACAGACAACCAATTCAGGCGACAGAGTTTTTATTACATCAACATGTTGTTCCGCACAGCGGATGAGATCCAGGATCTGCGAGCGTTTTAATCTTAGAAATTCCCTTAGCTCTAAAGCGGTTTCATCCTGGAAAATATCTCCATCTATTTGATCTAAATAAATATTGACAACCTGGCGGAAATGGGCTGAGTAGGTTTCACGACGAAGGCGTGAAAGAATCTGCTGCGGTAATTGTGTGTCATGAATCCGACGTAAGGCAGAACCAAAAATCACCCAATGCCGAGCCGTCAGTTCAACCTGGTAGCCATCCCAGCCATCCACAAAAGGATAGAGGATCAGCACGTAGGATTCGAGTTGAGCCCACGGCTGCTGGTTTCGGGACAACAAAGGAGGTATGATTTGCGCGATGCCTTGATCGCTGAGATACCGAGGGAGTAAGACAGAAAGTGGATCGAAATTCCCGCGCCGGATCTTGAGGAAATATGTTTCACCAGTCGTGGAAACTACCTTGTAAACAGCCGTATTGACATCGGCACCCAGGGGAAGAAATTCAATCCGTGCAACCTTGATATCGTAACCAGCCTGGAGTGCGCTGGTGATTTGTCCATCAGGAATGGCCGGTTTTTCGAGCATAGGAGTCTCTAAGGTCTTTTTTAGTCAATCAGGATTGACGTGGACTTTCCGAGAGGTGAAGAAAGCTTGTACGGGTAGCAAGTAATAAGCCAACCAAAACCAGATCAATCACCAGCGTGATCCAATCGAACAAGCCGACTTGATCGGTCAGGGTTAAGACCAGGTTGACAATCAGAACAATGGTCCCAAAATAATAATAAATTTTTCGATTTTTACCCAAGCCATAACCGCTCACCCACATCGCAGCGGTGTTACCCAGCATCAAGGTGGCGATGATGACCGTAGCAAACGGGCTATCCAGACTATCTTTTCCCATCCTGGCCAGGCTCCAAATTCCGAAGAACAACCAGATTACACCGTTCAGATAGAATAATATTTGAGCGGCCCGGATCATTTTCATGAGTGCTTCCCTGCCAACCAGGTTAACCGGTCAACCCGATAAATATAGCAGTGCACAGGCGTTGTATAAGCTTGCAGAGAGTCAGGAAAGGTGTACGTCTCTTCCCGAATACGAATCCCACCCACCGCCTCTTGCATCTTGATCGAAGCCGGGTTGTTCACATTTGGGCTGGCATCGACGGCCAGGCAATTCGTGTGAGTAAAAAGATAATCCAATAACCCCCGTTTGATCTCGATCCCGTACCGGTTCCCCCAAAACTCGGGCAGCAACTTAACATCCGTGACTGCAATTCGCTCTGAATCCGGCCTCGTCATCCAGGCTTCGCCAATCGAACAACCGGTAGATTTCAGATCAACCACCAGCAGTTGCTCATATTCAGCTACACCAGCCCGAGCAAGTCGCTCCTGGATCTCTTGGAGGGTAATTTTCAACCCATTGGGAAAACCAACCTGCAGCATCACCCGGGGATTTGTCCATAAGCGGTTGAAGTGATCTGCATCCTGCAACCTCGCCAGACGGATCTCCAGGCGTTCGGTTTCGAAAACAATTCTGCGAGTGGATATCATGCGACTTGGCGCAGTTATACCATGAAAGGTCAAGCCTCATGGGTGGACCAAGTCGGCGATTTCGAGCATCTCAGCCAGCGCCAACCCCGGCGTGGATTGGATGCGGTACTCAAAACCGGCTTGTTCCCAAACCAGTAGATTGGCAAATTGCGGCGCGACCCGGTTGTTTTTATCCACGTATGTGGACAGGCGAAAATTTTCGATCCAAAGGCCCGGAAGACCCTTAACAGTCACCGGACCGGCTGGAGCCTCGCCTACCGGCAACATTTCCTCCGGCGCGCCCGGCTCAAAACGGGTTTGGTTTAGAACCAGGATGGATTGGCCTGTTTGGTAAGTGGTCGTGACCCTGGTGAATGGGGTGCTAGCATCGGGTGATGTCACAAAACGTGTTACCAGATTCCATCCAGTTGGTAGATTCAGAATTTCAGCTACCAGAAAACCTGCCTGACTTTCAGCTTCAGCCAGGGTCAACAACGGAAGCGCCTGCCATTCCACAACTGGCAGGCTGGCTGTGGCAGCTAGCAATGGATCCGGATTTCCCAGTTTCTGCTCGTACTGCTCGGCGTAGGTCGGCTCCTGGGTAATGAATAGCTTACCAAGATGGAGCAACACGTGTTGGGCAAAGGTGCGAACCGGTGGAGAAAAAATCAACGCCAGAACCAGGATGAGACCTGCCAGGCTCAGGCCGAGCGAGAGTCGGCGCATTCGTTGTTTGGGTGCAATTGACGGAGAGTTGAGCTGCTGAAAGAGCTTCTCCACGAATTCGGCCCTGGGTTCCTGCTGAAAGTCGAATAGAAATTTATCATTCATAGGAACGTTCCCATTTCTCCTGTAAGGATCGGACAACACGAAACAAGATCACCGCAACATTAGATTCTGACAGTCCAGTTAGATCAGCAACTGCCCGGTTCGTCAGACCTGCGCCATATTTCAAAGCAATCAACTCCCGTTCACGG
>CAZAGA010000413.1:0-3120 GCA_964484335.1 uncultured Anaerolineaceae bacterium | reverse complement strand
TCCCCCACCTCGCCGCGAGTTGCACAAACCAGGTAAACGTCCACCCCCTGCTGGGCATAAAAGGCTAGCGTCCCACCGGTTCCAAAAGACTCATCGTCGGGATGAGCAAAAACCGCTAATAGAACCTTTCGCTCAGCCATTATTTACCGTTGACTTGCGCCGAATCGCACCCACGACAAAAACAACCAGGCCAACCAATAGGGCCAGGGAGCTGGCGCCAACCAAGGTCCACTTGAGCGGCGTGGACAGGCTGGCCAACCAATCCACCCCCGGCGTTAAAGCCGGATAGCGCAGCATCACCAGCGAAGTGAAGCTATTTTCAAAAAAATCGAACAAGGCCCCAAAGAGCGGCAGCAGGTTAGCCAGCTGCCAGCGACTGCCAGGCGGAAAACTGTTTTTATACAGCCAGCTAATTGTCGCAACCAGAAAAACCGTATATACCACCGGCCAAATGACATCAAATGTAAAACGCGCCCGAACATACTCCAAACGTCCTTCAGCCCCATACGCCTCCGCCATGCTGTAGAGCTGCGAGGGAGTATAAAAGAAAGACAGGTCAGGGGTACCAGCACCAGCGCTGTTCTGGCGCGCCTGCTCAGCTTGCGCTGGTAGGACTGTAGCCGAGAAGACCATAAACACCAGCAGGGTCAACAAGGCCACCCAACCAGGCGACCATTTTCTTAAACGGAGCGATAATTTTTCCATGCTAGATTACCCTCACAGTTGAGCCATTGGTGGTTTTTTCCACTTCTATCCGGTTCGGGAAAGCATCCTTCAGCTCATCGATATGCGTGATGACCAGGATTTTTCGGAAATCTGAACGCACCAGGTTAATTGCCTCTATCAAACGCTGTCGTCCCTGGGTGTCCTGGCTGCCGAAGCCTTCATCGATCACCAGGGTCTGCAGACGCGCCCCTGAGCGCTGGGCGAGCACCTCGGACAACGCCAGTCGAATGGCAAAATTGACCCGAAATGCTTCGCCTCCCGAAAACATCTCGTAATCACGCGTCCCCGAGCCATCGCTGATCTGGATATCCAGCGTCTCCTTCAAATCCTGCCGGCCTTTGTCTTTATAGGCCGCCTGGGTGATGAAACGCACCGACATACTGCTACCGCTCAGGCGATCCAAAATTTCATTGGCCTTGGCCTCGATTTGCGGCAGCGCCTGTTCGATCAACAACGAGGGAACGCCGTCTTTACTGAAAGCTCGCTCCAGTTGCTTATACAGGCTCACCTGGCGGGCGAGTTCTCCACGCCGGACTTCATAAACCTTGCGCCGGGCTTTCAGGTCTGCCAGAACTGCTACTAGTTGGTGTGCGGCGCCTACCTCTCGACGAAGGCTATTTTCTTTTTCCTGGATCAACAGCACGTTCTGTTCAGCCACTTCGAGGTCCGGAGCCTGAGCCTGGGCAGCAGCCAGGGCAGTTGCAGCCTGGTCAAACTCGTTTTGCTGGCGGGATACCTGTTCCTGGAGCCGGGCAGATTGCTGTTCCAGTTCCCCAATCTCCCGTTCCAGTGGTGAGAGAGCGGCCTGGGCTTTCTCCAGGCTGCGCATTTCCACCTCGACTGCGCGCTCGGCCTGCTCCAACTGGCGAAGCTGTTCATGCTGCGCGGGATCATAGCCAATTTGGCGCAGCTCAGCATCGATCACCGCCAGCTCCGCCTTTGCCTCCGGAGCATATTCACCACTTTCCAGTAAATGACTGATGGCCAAAATTCGAACGGCATCGCTGCTCTGCCAGGTTTTCCGGCGATTTTCGAGGGTTTCCATCTTACTGAATAGACGGGCTGCCTCATCCAGGCTGGCGCGTAGATCCGTGTCAAGTTGAGGCAGATTAGCCGCCTGGTTTTTAAGCCCATCCGCCTCATCGACTAGCTGTTGCTGGGCTGCCTGGCTGGATTCGAGCGCCTGGCTGGCCTGGGCGATTTGTTCGGCCAGGGAATTTAACAAGCGTAGCCGGTCTTCCTGACTAAGCGGCTGGCCGCACAGCGGGCAAGTCGCTCCTTCAATATGTTCGAGCTTCGTCCGGCGGTCTTGTAGATCCTGCAGGTCTTTTTCCGATCGCTGGATGTCCGATTTCAGCTCAACCCATTGCTCACGCATCGCGCGGAGCAGGGCATCGATATCCTTGAGCCGGTCAATTTCTTCATCAAGCGTTCGGCAGCGCTGTCGGGCTGCTGCGTGCTGTTTGCGTAGGCTGTCAATTTCACGTCCTAGGCCTTCCATTTTTTCTTTTTCATTCTGGAGCATGTGCAGCTCTTGCTCCAGGCGCGCCCGGGCAGCCTGGATTTGCTCGCGCGGCCCGGCTCGGCGTTGTTCTTGTTCGTGAAATCGCCCGGCAACCTGCTCCAGGTTTTCGAGCTCCGCCCGGTGAGCCTGCCAGCGGGCAAAAGCAGCGGCTATCTCAGTACTCCTGGAAATGGTCGTCGAGTAAGACTCACGTTCCTGCCGGCGCTGCCCCAGGCGTTCCATGGCCTCGCCAAGCTGTTGGGTCGAAGCATCGTACTGGCGCCGGAGAGCGGCGACCATTTTTTCCTGTTCCGCTAGTGTTGCGGCCAATTTACGGACGTTTGCCAATAAGCCTTCCTGGGCTGCGCGCTCAACCGAGATGCGCTTGAGATCTCCTTCGAGCTGTTTCAGTCGAGTTTTGCGCGCCTCCTCTTCTGCCAACTCAGTATTAATCTCCCGCAGTTGCCCATCCAGGCCGCTGATTTCATCTTCAACCCCGCGCCGTAGGGCGAGAGCCTTCTTTTGATAGTCGCCCCAGATTTCCAGGCCCAGGATATTGCTCAAGATCCGTTTTCGGTCGCCTGGGCGCTGCTGAGTGAACTGGTCTGCCTTGCCCTGGAGGAAGAATGAGGCATTGACAAAGGTCTCATAATCCAGGCGCAGGGTTTCCTGGATGCGCGCATTCGTCTCGGTCATGCTGTGTTCGGTCAGCGTCTTCCAGGAGCCCGACAGGATATCTTTGAGCCTGCCATTTGATCCAGCCGCATCCCCACCTGGCTGCAAGATCTGAAATTCAAGCATGCCGGTCTTGTCGCGGATCTTCGTCCGCTGGATACGATAGATATTCCCTTCATACGTAAATATCAGGCTGACTTCAGCGGATTTCGCCA
>CAZAGA010000412.1:0-3125 GCA_964484335.1 uncultured Anaerolineaceae bacterium | reverse complement strand
CGTCCGGTTGGTCCGGTTATCCGAGATATTGGTTGTCTGGCCGCTGGTCGGGTTGTGCGCTGAGACATTGATCGTCACGTAAAATGAGCGGCCAATGGTGGTGCCAAAGTCGCGGCCCTTTGAATCCGCCAGCCGCCAATAGCCAGTATAACTTCCAGGCTGCACCGGCGCGACCAGGTCCACCGAGATTTCGATAGTCTCTCCCGGTCGGACATTTTTACTGGTCAGCGGAATCCAGGCCGGTCCGCTCATGATGTGGCCGTGATCAAAAACCCATCGGTAATTCGAGTTCCAGGTACAGGTGCCCACATTTTTAATTTGCCAGGTCTTGCGGAACTTTGCTCCCGGCCGCAAGGTTGCGCCCTTGCCGACCCCGCTATCCGGAAAGGTGATGTCTTTGATGAAAGTGGCCACGTTGCAATGACTGGATTGTTGGAGCGAGTTAGCTTGGACGGGTTGGGTAACCCCTGCCAGCAAGAACATACCCAAAACGAACAGCAGGAAGAACCGAATTTTCATGTCAGGCCTCCTTCAATGGTTGTCTTGGCTTCCAGCGCCAGGCTGGCCAAATTTTCTTCGCCAGTATTCGACCGCAATTTCCAAATGCTGATTACAAAACCAGCCAGCATAATCAGCGCGCCGGTCAGGTAGGGCAAGTTCAGGTTGATGTCAAAGATAAAGCCCGCCCACAGCGGACCGACTACACGTCCCAGGCTCAAGAAAGAGTTGGCCAAGCCCATCGCCATGCCCTGGCCTCCGGAGGCTCGCTTTGAGATCAGCGAATTCACCGATGGGTTGAGCATGGCATTGCTGGTGACAAAATAGGCCACGCTGAGCAGCACCAGCGGCAGGGTGGTTGGTCGGGTCATCACCAGGAAGCCGATCGCGCTGCTCAGGAGCGCTACCCGCACGATGGCGATTTCTCCAAACCGATGAGTCAAAGGCCCGGTCATCCCGCCTTGCATCACGGCGGAAATCAAACCAACGACCATTAAGATCAGGCCGACCTGCTGGGTGGTGTACTCATAGCGGGTGGCTGCGTACAGGCCAAAGACACTCTCGAAATTTGTCAGCCCAAAGCTGAGCAAGAAAGCCATCACGTACAGGATGCTGAGTGGACCGCTCAAGGCACGCGCCATTGCAGAAAGTTGCACGCCACGGGCGTGCGTCGGCTGGGCTTCTTGTGGAACCCGGGGGCTGTCCGGCAGGATAATGAAAACCAGCGCCAACGCGATCAGCGACAATCCCGAAGCTACGAAGAATGGCAGCGAGAGCGCTTGCCCACCCAGGAAACCGCCCAATCCAGGTCCGATGACCATCCCGATGCCCATGGCCGCACCGATTACACCCATGCCTTTACTTCGCTCTGAGTGGCTGGTGTGGTCGCTGATATAAGCCATCGCAGTCGGCATCGTCGCCGACGATAATATCCCGGATAGCGCCCGGGCGATGAACAGCATCCATAGAGCAGTCGAAAGGCCAAACAATAACTGTGCCAAGGCATTGCCCAAGATGCCGATCATCAGGATCGGCTTTCGGCCATAACGATCGGACAGGCTGCCCCACAGCGGGGCGAAAATAAACTGGGCCAATCCAAAGGTCGCCATGAGCGCGCCGAGTGCGCTCCCGCTGGCTCCAAAACTCTTGACATAAAAGGGCATGATCGGGATGATCATGCCAAAGCCCAGCATGACGACAATCATGGTAAAGAATAAGATGAATACAGGGCTGCGCTTATTTCTCAATGAAACCACTCCGGGTTGGAATCCTTCCTGGCTGAAATGACCTGCTGGTAACCATAATTATGTCGGTACGCGGTTTCCCTGTCAAGCGCTTCTTGCTCTCATCGAATCTTAATCGCTGGCCGTCGCTTCTTCTATTGACCCGCATTTCAATATCTATTATGCTTAACCTTCTTATGAAAACCGACCGCTCGATCGATACTGTAGCAACCCTCAGCCGGCGAAATTTCTTGCGCCTGGCCGCGCTTGGGCTAGGGAGCCTGGCGCTGCCGGCGTTTACTCGACCGCTGGCTGCCCTGGCAGAGGCTCACAAGGCCACTTTTACAGCCGGGCTGGCGGATTTCCCAGATTACCCACTCTTGGCGCGCGTGGCCCAGGGCGTGGCAGAGCTAAAAGCTCGTCCAGATCTGAATGCTGAAACGCTGGGCGTTCTATACGAGGATGCTGTGCTGCCCTGGCTACGTGAGGTGCCCGGCGCTCAACCTGCCTTTGTCTTTAATAATCAGAAATGGGTCGAAACACCTGAAGGCTACCTCTACGCTCCCTTGATCCAACCGGTCCGCAACCATCCCAACCAGCCGGTCAGCAAATTACACCAGACTAGCCTGGGCCCGGGAATTTGGGCTGAAGTGACTGTGCCATATGTCGAAACCAACCTGGTGAACCAACCCAGCTCCAATTCTTGGGTGGGTGAGCGTATCGAACAAGGCCTGCCGGTCCGGCTGCACTACGGCCAGGTCTTCTGGATTGATTCCATTAAGACCAATAACCAAGGCCAGGTGCTCTACCGGGTCAATCCCAATTATTATGGCGGGCTAGACTTGCTCTGGGTCGCTGCGGAAGCCTTCCGCCCGATCCAGGAGGATGAGTTGAGCCCGATTCACCCTGACGCGGCGGATAAGCGTGTGGTGGTAGACCTGACGTACCAGACCCTTTCCTGTTATGAAGGCCAGCGTGAGGTATACTTCTGCCGGGTCTCAACCGGGGCCAAGTTTGATGCATTTGGCAACCTGGTCGATAAATGGGCCACGCCGGTTGGCGAGCACACCATCTCGCGCAAGTTCATTTCCCTCCAGATGAGCGGCGGTACAACCGGCGCCGGTTATGACCTGCCCGGGATCGGCTGGGTGACGATCTTTGCTACGGGCGGCGTGGCGCTCCATTCCACCATCTGGCATAACAATTTTGGCGATGCCATGTCGCATGGCTGCGTCAACATGCTGCCTGAAGATGCCAAATGGGTCTTCCGCTGGACCCTGCCCAACGTGCCCTATGATCCTGGGATGCTTGACAGCACCCTGACCGGACAGGCCAGCAGCAAGGTTAACGTGGTCGAGCGGATAAGCTTGTTTCGCTCCAGATCCCGAATAGCTTCGTCGATGA
>CAZAGA010000411.1:0-3130 GCA_964484335.1 uncultured Anaerolineaceae bacterium | reverse complement strand
CCACTTTCTCGGGCAGCCGGATAGCGATCACTTTTTCTGGTTTTTCGGCTTCTTCGCTCGGCGGGATGAAGACTTCTTCGATCCGTGGCGGAGCAGCCTGGGCTGCTTCATCGATTGCCTGATGGGTTTTTTCGGCTGCCTGCTCAACGGCGCCGGGTAGCGCTTCGACAAATTGCTCGACCGCCGCCGGGATTGCTTCCATTGCTTCAGCCGCTGGCTCAGCGACTGCCTCGACGGCCGGTTCGATCGCCGCCGCCGGTTTGCTTCTTGGCTTGCGCTTTGGCTTGGGGGCTTCGACTAGCTCGCCGAGCAGGTCGTCGGCAGCTAAACTCTCACTCGGGGTTTCCAGGATGGCAGGGGTCGGTTTCCGTGGCATGGGGGTCTCCTTTTTATTTGAGTATAACGCAGTGTGTCATAAAAATCAATAAGATTTCTACGATCTGATTGCGGTTACTACCAGGTTTGGACTCTGCCGCGCCTCAAACGGCGCGCCGTTCAGGCCGCCGTAGCTGGTCGCTTGGGTAAATCCAGCCGCGACTAGCGCCTGTTCCAGCTCGCTCTGGCGCAGCGGGTAGAGCTGGGTCTGGCTGCGCCGCTGGGCCCAGGCTCCGCCGCCCTGGCGCGCCAGGGTCAGGATGTTAAAATCGATCAGTCCATCGGCCCGGAAATCGTAAAAGCGCACGAACAGCCACTCTCGTTCGCCCTCCTGGGCGCTCTGCGGCTCCATCCAGCGGCCCTGCTCGGCCAGCACGGCGTCGAAATTGCGGTTCTGCACCAGCAGCAGTCCGCCGGGGCGCAGCACTGCGGCAAAATCGGCCAGGGCGGCGATCAGCGCCTCCCGGCTCAGCAGGTGCGGCAATGAGTTCCCCAGGCATAGCACGGCGTCATAAGGCGGGCCTTCGCTCCCCAGGCGTTCTGAGCGTAGTCGAAGAATGCCGTCCAGCTCCCCAAATCCGGCGACGTAAAAAACCGCCTGCACCCCGGCCTGGGCTGCATTCCGCCGGGCGACCTCGATCATCCCCTCGCTCAGGTCAGCCCCTTCCGCCTGGTAGCCGCGCTGCGCCAGGGCGATCACATGCTGCCCGGTGCCGGTCGCCGCGTCCAGCACCCGCCGCGCACCGACCTCCTGAAGCTTTTGCTCGATAAATGGCAGCTCAAAAGCCAGCCGTCCCGGCCAGTTGACAAACCGGTCGTAATCTTCACTGAAAGCATCGTATGGATTGTTCATAATTTCATTATATCCTTATCCGCGCCTGCGTTCATCGTGTTAAAATATACGGTTGTGATTGTATCTCCCCCAACCGCTCCAGCGGCCCAAATTTCCCTCCGCCAGGTGGTCAAGACTTACCAGACCCCGGCTGGCGATTTCCCTGCTCTGAAAGGCATCGATCTCGACGTCCGGCGCGGCGAGTTCCTCGGCATCATTGGCAAATCGGGTGCTGGCAAATCGACCCTGCTGAACATGATCACCGGGATCGATGCCCTGACCGCCGGCCAGGTGATGGTGGAGGGCTTTTCCGTCCACAGCGCCAGCGAAAACCAGCGCGCTGCCTGGCGCGGCCGCAGCCTGGGGATTATCTACCAGTCCTTCCAACTCTTGCCGATGCTCTCGCTGGTTGACAACATCATCCTGCCGCTCGATTTCACTGGCGGCTACCGAGGCCGTTCCAGCCGCCAACGCGCCGTCGAGCTGCTCAAGCTGGTTGAGCTCGAAGAGCATGCCCGAAAGCTGCCGGCCTTCATCTCAGGCGGCCAACAGCAGCGGGTCGCCATCGCCCGCGCCCTGGCCACCGACCCGCCAATAATTGTCGCCGACGAGCCGACCGGCAGCCTGGATACCACCACCGCCGACGCCATCTTCCAGCTCTTCGAGCGTCTGGTCGAGCAGGGCAAGACGATCGTCATGGTCACCCATGACAACAGCCTGGCCCCGCGCTTCACCCGCCGGATTCTGCTGGCCGACGGCGAGATCGTCGATATGCAAGGCTAGCCATGGCTGACGGATCAATCCATCTCCACCAGTTAGTCAAGCGCTTCAAGAACGCCGCCGGCGAGTTCACTGTCTTGAAGGGCATCGACCTGCAGATCCGCTCGGGCGAGTTCGTCTCGGTCATCGGCAAGTCGGGCAGCGGGAAATCGACCCTGCTGAATATGATCACCGGCATCGACTACCCGACCTCCGGCGATGTGCGCGTCGGTGGCGTGGACCTGCCCCGCATGAGCGAGAGCCAGCGCGCCCTCTGGCGTGGTAAGCACCTCGGCATCGTCTTCCAGTTCTTCCAGCTCCTGCCGATGCTCTCGCTGCTCGAAAATACCATCCTGCCGATGGATTACACCAACACCTACGCCCCTTCCGAGCGGCCACAAATTGCCCTCGATTTGCTCCGCCTGGTCGGGCTGGAAGAGCAGGCCGATAAGCTGCCTGCGGCCGTTTCGAGTGGCCAGCAGCAGAGCGCCGCTATCGCCCGTGCCCTGGCCACCGACCCGCCGATCCTGGTTGCCGACGAGCCGACCGGCAACCTCGACTCGCGCTCCGCCGAACGGGTCATTGAGCTGTTCGATCGCCTGGTCGAGCGCGGCAAAACCATCCTGCTCGTCACCCACGAGCCCAGCCTGACCACCCGCACTCAACGGACCCTGATCATTTCCGATGGTGAGCTGGTCGACGAGACCGTCGCCCGCTCCCTGCCCCTGCTCAACCATCGCCAGATGCTCAACGTCACCAAGCTGATCACCCGCCGGCTTTACCAGCCTGGCGAGCCGGTCCTCCAGGCTGGCGGCAGCGTTAGCAGCTTCTTCATGATCGCTTCCGGCGCGGTCGAGATCGTCCTCCAACCGCCGCACAGCCCCGAAAAAGTCGCCGCCGAGCTGGGGGCGGGCAGTTTCTTTGGCGAAATCGAGCTGCTTCATGGCGGTGCTTCCCTGGCTACCGTGCGCGCCGCCGGCCCCGAGCCGGCCGAGTTGCTTATCTTGCCCCACGACGAATTCATGCGCATGCTCACCGGCTCACCGCTCACCGCCGATGCGCTCGGCAAGATTGTCCAGCACCGCCTGGCCGAAAACCGCGCCCTTTCCCGCAGGAGATAAGATGCGACCACGCTGGCGAAAAGTGCTCTCTGACCTGTGGGAT
>CAZAGA010000410.1:0-3132 GCA_964484335.1 uncultured Anaerolineaceae bacterium | reverse complement strand
GTTTAATTCAATATCAGAAGATTGAAGCGGGTAACAAGAAGAGATGAAAACTAGCAAGATAACAATCAAACCCAACCACAACCAATTCTTCCTTGGCAGCACAATCCCCTCCTGTTTTCGAAAACCGTAAATAAGAACTGCAGTTGATCAACTAATTGCTGTAGAGTATATCAAATATTAATAAAAAATGAAATGGAATTAATGTCACGCTGGCGTGTGACAAGTGTTATTTATATTGTTAGTTTTGCCCATCTCGCCCCTAAATTGAAATGACCGCTAAATCGCTCCCGACACGCCTGATCTGTATTTATCTGCCATAATCTACGTCCTGGCTGTACTCAGCCGCAATCTGCGGTTAAGTCGCCCCGACGCAGGATGTTATAATCTTGAATAATGAACTGGACGAAATTCTTCCTCTTATACCTGCGCAACGTGGCGCTGGCTACACTGGGCGGCGGGGCTATCCTGGGGCTATTTGGCTTCTTGCTGGCCGGGAAGGAAGGCGCAGTCAACATGGCCTACTGGGGCCTGGTGCTGGGCTTTGCTTTCGGCCTGCCCAGCGGGTTGCTGATGTTCCAGGCCAAGTTCTGGGGCGATTACGCCGGGCGCTACGGTCGCTGGTGGTTCAAAAAAGAATCTGAAGGCGAGCACCCGGAGCGGATCAGCGAGAAATACGATCGCTGGCCGAAGTGACGCCCTCGATCTCCTCCACAAATCGTTCCCCAAACGCCATCGACGGGGTCTGAAAGCCCGGCTTCACCTGCCCGGCGAGGACCTTTTCCACCGCCAGGATCGCACTGCGGGCGGTGAAGGCATACGCCTCCGGGGTACGCAAGCGCCCTTCGACCACAGCGCCCTGCGGGTCGCTGGCCCGGCCCCACACCAGGGTCTCGGACTGCTGGCGCTGCTCTTCGCTCGAGCCATTGGGCAAAAGGGAGATTAGGCGGTGGGCGATTGCCCGGGTCAGCGGCCAGCCCAAGAAGCGACCTCCACTCGCCGCCAGGCGCTGGAAGCGTTGCATCACCGGCGAGACCGGGGTATAGACCTCGATATTCGGGATGCCGGTGCTGTGCCAGGCGGTGACCACGTCGCCCCAGCCAAACAGGCCGCAGGCGCGCGGACCTCTCCCAAAATCCACCAGCAGGCTTTTTTCATTGTATGGGACGCGCACCAGCCGGCCAGCGCGCCGGACACGCAGCCCGTTGGGGATCTGCTCCAGGCCCGATTTGAGCGTGCCGTGCGAGGCGTGCGCCGGGCCGCGGGTTTGGAAGGCCAGCTGCAGGTCCGTCGCCCCCGGCAGGCGGTTATTCAGCTGCAGCGCCAGGCAGTCGGTCGGGACGACGTCGAAGCCCATCCCGGTGCCCAGCATCACCCCAGCCGCCCGCGCTTCAGCGTCACGCTGTGCCAGGGCCTCGTAGACATCCAGCTCGCCGGTGATATCCAGGTAGTGCGCGCTGGTACGCAGGCAGCCTTCCACCACCCGCTGGCTGGTACGGATGTAAGGACCGGCCGCCAGCAGTACCAGGCCGGTATCGCCTAACGCCCGGTCGAGCGCTTTTTGGTCGCTCAGCCGGAAGGCACGCCACTCCAGCCCCAGCTCGGCTGCCAGCCGGCCAGTTTTTTCGACATCTCGCCCGGCCAGGAGCGGCTTCAGCCCGCGCGCCAGGGCCTGGCGAGCGAGCAAGCCGCCGGTGTAGCCGGTAACCCCATAGAGCAGAAAGTCACTCATTGCGTGGATCCGCCTCAGCGCGCCGGGGTGTTATCGGCCGCCAGGTTGTTGGTCAGGTTGGTGGGTTGACCGCCGCTGAGCGGCAGGGAATAGATCTCCTGGTCCCCACCGCTATCGCTAACGTACAGCACCGATTCCCCGTCCGGGCTGAACAACGGCGCCCAACTGCCCAGCGGGATGCCAGCCATCGCCGCTGACTCGCTGCCATCGGCATTCACCTTGAATATCCGGGTCTGAACCGGGACCAGGTCGAAGATATTCCCAGCCGTGGCAAAAAACTTACCACTCGCGGTAATGAACAAGCCATTCAGGTTCTCGGGCGGCTCGGGCAGGCTGACGAACAGGAGCGACTTGCCATCCGGCGCCCAAACCGGCGACCAGGCGAAACCGGCCAGCTCGGTGAGGCGCGTCTCACCGCTGCCATCCGGCAGCAGGGTATAAAGCTGCGCCCCACCCTTGCCCCAAGCCGCCACCGCCAGCCTGGTCCCATCCGGCGACCAGGCGGCCGACCAGTCGTTGCGGCTGTCGGTGCTCAGATCGGTCGGGTTGCTCCCATCGGCGTTCATCACGTACAGGTCGCCAGCCGTCTTGGTCGAGAGGATATAGGCAATCTTCTGTCCATCTGGCGACCAGGCCGGGGCGCTCTCGGCCTCGGGGGTATCGGTCAGGCGGAGCACCCCGCTGCCATCACGGGCCATCTTGTACAGCTCAGGGTTGCCATCGCGGTCGGAGACGAACAGGATCGTCTTGCCGTCCGGCGAGGGGGCGGGCTGGTCTTCACGCGCTGCGGAGGTGGTCAAGCGGAGCAAGTCGCTGCCATCCAGAGCCATGGCATAAATCTCAAAATTGCCATCCCGGTCGGAAGCGAAATAGATCCGCTCCGGCTGGCTGGCGGGTGAGCTCGCCCCGCCGCAGGCGGTCAAAAGCAGGCTGGCGGCCAGCAGGGCGTTGAAGAGGCGTTGTTTCATAGGTACCCGTTCCTATCTTAGGAAGAAATCTTGCACAGGAGGCTATTTTACCGCTTTAAAAGTCCAATTGTGATACACTTAATTAACTCAAAATCAACTTATTCAGGAGGCTAAAAAATGGCATTCACCGTAGATACCACCCTGGGCCAGATCATTGACGATCCCAAGGCCAAAGCCGTATTAGACCAGTACATCCCCGGCGCATCCAGCAATCCGATGGTAGCGATGGCCAAGGGCATGTCGCTGAAGATGATCCTGAGCATGCCGCAGGCGGCGATGTTCGGGCTGACCCAGGAGAAGGTCGACCTGATCCTGGCAGAGATCAACAAGCAAATCGGTTAATCCATCGAATATCTGAAGTGAAAAAAGCCAGCGGGCAACCGCTGGCTTTTTTCACTTGAGATATTTGTCATAGAAGGCGATCGTGCGGGCCAT
>CAZAGA010000409.1:0-3141 GCA_964484335.1 uncultured Anaerolineaceae bacterium | reverse complement strand
CGCATCGAAATCTTCGCCATTGCCTTGGCTGGCAAGACCGTCTTCGAGCCGTCGCCCGTGAATCCCGAAAGCAGGCCATTGACCTCCAAAGTTGGCCGCCCGCCTACCTGTTCAACCGGGGTATAACCGGCTTCGCCGTGCAAGGCAGGTGCACCGGTTTGCAGGCGGAAGAAGCCTTCATCCATCGGCAACCGGGCCAACTCAGCGCGCTCTTCCGCACTTAACGGACGGACCGAATCGTAATATCCCGGCAGCGTGATCCGCCCCTGGGCATCGTGCATCCCAGCAATCAGCTCACACAACACCTGGGCCGGGTTGTGCACTGCACCGCCGAAAACACCTGAGTGCAAATCGTGATCCGGCCCGCTCAGACGGATCTCAAAATAGGCTAGCCCGCGCAACCCGTAGGTGATCGTCGGAACTTCCGCACCGATCATCCCGGTATCCGGATTGATCGCCACATCACAGGCCAGCAGATCCTTGTGCGTCGCAATGAAGGCTTCCAGGTTAGGCGAACCGATTTCTTCCTCGCCTTCAACAATAAACTTTATATTTACTGGTAAGCCGCCGTTGTTCATCCAGGCTTCAGCCGCCTTCAGACTGACCATCACCTGGCCTTTCATATCCGAAGCGCCGCGCCCGAACAAGTTATCGCCGCGCACAGTCGGCTCAAAAGCCGGGCTGTGCCACAGCTCAAGCGGCTCGGCCGGCTGGACATCATAATGACCATAGATTAACACCGTCGGCCGACTTGGCCCCGCATCCAGCCGCTCGCCAAATACTACCGGATGGCGGGCGGTAGGGTAAATCTGGACTCGCTGAAAGCCCAGGCTGCGTAACTGCCCGGCCACGAATTCAGCAGCTCGCTGCATCTCAGGTCTGGCATTGGGATCGGTGGAAACCGATGGAATGCGGACAAATTCAGCCAGCTCATCGATAAAGCGTTGCTGGTTGGCGCGCGCAAAAGCAAGGGCATTCTCTATGGCTTGCGACATAATTTCTCCTCGGTTAGATTTTTAAGCAATTATAGCATCCCCCTGCCGGAGGATCCCGTCATTTACTACTGCTGCTCGCAAGCCACCGCGGTGGATTAAAGCCGGCAGGACCTCTGCCTAGGTCAACCTTGCCAGGTAGCTACACGGCTCACACAACCGGACACCGCGCAACCGGACTCCACCCACCTGGAACTCCTTGCCAACCAGGTGGTTGAGCGGAACTCCCTGAGTGACCAGGTTACGCCGTGTTTCTGCCTGCGATAGGTCCAGGTCCGATTCATCCTTCAAGGCCTGGAGCGCTTCAATCTCAATCAGGGTGATTTCACGGTCCGGTCCGGGGTGGTCAGAATAACTGCCAGTCTCAAGGAAATACCGGTCTCCTTCCAGCCCCTTGCCAGGAACGGCATGCGCCTGCTCCACCAATTGCAAAGGTTGCCCGGCAGCTGGGGTAATATAGATTGCAAGCAGTTGTCCTTGATACATAACGGCACTCCTTCAATGTTAACGGTAGATTGCAGCGATTATATGCCATTTTCGAAGCACAAGCGGTTTTCCGTGCTAAAATACTCTTATCCGGATCGGTGGTCGGCTCGATACCCCTTTTTTCGAGGATGTTATCGTCCGGCGTCGGTCTTCCCCACTGGAAGCCGTCGAAAAGTGCCGCCAATCACAACCTTTCTATTGGGAGGTCCGCCGATCCATGAGCCTGTGGAAAAATTATCATCTCGCTCAATCCGTTCAGGATGCATTAGATTTGCTTGCTGGCGCCCCTCAGCCCGCCCGGCTGGTTGCCGGCGGCACCGACCTGCTGCTTGATTTACAGCAGGGCCGCCATCCTCCTGTTGAAACCCTGGTTGACATCACTGCAATTCCCGAAATGAACCGCCTCGAAATCGAAGCCGGTCGCCTGTGGATCGGCGCGGCGGTACCCCTCAACCGGATCGTTGCTAACCCGCTCGTCTGCCAGCATGCCGAAGCGCTGTTCGAAGCTTGCGGCCTGATCGGCGGTCCTCAGGTGCGTAATACGGCGACCCTGGGCGGGAATGTCGCCCATGCACTGCCGGCTGGCGATGGTACGATCGCTCTGCTGGCCCTGGACGCTCAGGCGGAAATAGCCAGCCTGAGCGCTCGAAAGCTGGTTCCGATCGAGAGCCTGTTCCTGGGCCCCGGCCAGTCAGCCTTGGTTCAAGAGCATGCTCTGCTGTTGGGCTTTTCGTTGCCGCTGGGCCATCCCGGTCAGGGATCGGTTCACCGCCGGGTGATGCGGCCGCAAGGCGTCGCAATTGCCATCCTCAATATGGCCCTCTGGCTCGAAAAGCAGGATGGACGGATTGCCCAAGCCCGCCTGGCTGTGGGCCCAGCCGGGCCAGTACCCTTCCGGGCGCGCCGCGCCGAAGCCGCCCTGCAGGGCCAACCCATGACCGCGAATACCCTGGCAGCTGCCCGCCAGGCCCTGCTGGCTGAGGCTCGTTTCCGCACCAGCCCACACCGCGCTACCGCTGAATATCGCCAGCATGTCGCCGGGGTCTTGCTGGAGGAGGCCCTGTCTACTGCCTGGCAGCGCTCAAACCCTTGACCCGCGCAGGGTTGTGCTTCATTTGTCGTTATTGGAGGTAGAAATTAGATGGACCTGACGGTTAATGGTAAACCCTACAGCCTTGAGCCTCGCCCTGGTGAAATGCTTTCTGAGTTGCTGCGCGAGCGCCTCGGCCTGGCTGGTACGAAAATTGGCTGCAACGAAATGGAATGCGGCGCCTGCACCGTCTTGGTGGATGGCGAACCGGTTCTCTCATGCAATTACCCGGCTGGACGCGCCAGCGGGAAACATATCCTGACGATCGAAGGACTAGCTCAAAAGTCCCAGGCCGGACATGCCGGGGACCTGTTAACCTTACACCCCCTCCAGGAAGCATTTATTAAATATGGCGCGGTACAGTGCGGCTTTTGTATTCCAGGGCAGCTGATGACCGCTTATGCCCTGCTCCAGCGCCAACCCAACCCTGGCGAAGCAGACATTCGTCACGCGCTGAAAGATACCCTTTGCCGCTGCGCCGGCTACCCGACAATTATCGCGGCGATCCAGGCGGCTGCCCTTTCACTGCGCACCGGAGAAGCGTTGCCAGAACCCGTACTGCCAGAAACCAGC
>CAZAGA010000408.1:0-3143 GCA_964484335.1 uncultured Anaerolineaceae bacterium | reverse complement strand
TGCTGCCTTCGGTGGTGGGATTCAATAAAAACGGCGAGCGCCTGGTGGGGCAGATTGCTAAGCGCCAGGCGGTGATCAACCCCGAAAACACGATTTATTCGATCAAGCGTTTCATGGGCCGGCGCTATGATGAGACTGAGACAGAACGCCAGATGGTACCTTTTCAAATCCTACCAGGACCGGCCGGGGACGCGCGGGTGAAAATCCCGATCACGCGCCGCGAGTACAGCCCACAGGAAATTTCGGCCTTCATCCTCGGCAAGTTAAAAACCGACGCTGAGGCCTACCTGGGCGAGCCGGTGACCCAGGCGGTGATCACTGTCCCGGCTTACTTTAATGACAGCCAGCGCCAGGCCACCAAGGACGCTGGGAAAATCGCCGGTTTGGAAGTGCTGCGCATTATCAACGAGCCGACAGCAGCCGCCCTGGCTTACGGGCTGGATAAAAAAGGCAATGAAACCATCCTGGTGTTTGACCTGGGCGGCGGCACCTTTGATGTCAGCGTGCTCGAGGTCGGCGATGGCGTGATCGAGGTCAAATCGACGCATGGCGATACCCACCTGGGCGGCGATGACTGGGACCAGGCGATCGTGGATTGGCTGGCAAGCGAATTTCAAAAAGATTATGCCATTGACCTGCGCAAGGATCGCCAGGCCCTGCAGCGCTTGCGCGAAGCGGCTGAAAAAGCCAAGATCGAGCTATCCAGCGTACTGCAAACCGAAATCAACCTGCCCTATATCACCGCCGACGCCAGCGGCCCGAGGCACTTACAAATCCAGCTCAGCCGGGCAAAGTTCGAGCAATTGAGCAGCGGACTGGTGCAGCGCTTGAAGGCACCCTTCGAGGCCGCCTTGAAGGACGCCGGGCTGAGCAAGGAACAGATCGACGAAGTGGTCCTGGTCGGAGGCGCCACGCGCATGCCGGTGGTCCAGGAGTTGATCCGCAAGCTGACCGGCAAAGAGCCCAACAAAAGCGTCAACCCGGATGAGGTAGTGGCGATCGGCGCGGCCATCCAGGCCGGCGTGCTGGGCGGCGAGGTCAAGGATGTCCTGCTGCTGGATGTCACCCCGCTTTCGTTGGGCGTTGAGACCCTGGGCGGTGTGATGACCACCCTGATCGAGCGCAACACCACCATCCCAATCCGCAAGGCGCAGGTCTTTTCGACAGCCGAGGACAACCAATCGGCGGTGGACATCCACATTCTGCAGGGCGAGCGCCCGCTGGCTGCCGATAACATGAGCCTGGGCCGCTTTCGCCTGGAGGGCATCCCCCCAGCGGCGCGCGGCCTCCCGCAGATCGAGGTTTCCTTTGATATCGACGCCAATGGCATCTTGAACGTGCTGGCGCGCGACCTGGCCAGTGGGAAAGAGCAGAAAGTCACCATCACCGCCTCGACCAACCTGTCAAGCCAGGAGATCGAGCGCCTGGTCCAGACGGCCCGCGAGCACGAAGCCAGCGACCGGCAGCGAAAAGAGTTGATCGAGGCCCGTAACCAGGCCGATGGCCTGGTGTACCAGGTCGAAAAGACGGTCAATTCGCTCAACGGGCAATTGAGCGAGGCAGAACGCCAGGAGGTGCAGAAGAAGGTTGCCGCCCTCCGGCAGGCTGCCAGCGGAGAGGATCTTTCTACCCTGCGCCGCCTGAGCGACGAGCTTCAGCAGGCGTTCAACTCAATCGCCCAACGCGGCGCCCAATCCAGCGGCCCGGAAAGCGGGGGGCATCCCGACAACCCGGATGGCGAGGTGGTCGAAGGACAATTCCGCGAAATTTAAGCTAACTGGCGCGGAATACTGTATAATCACACCAGTCATGGCTGAACCAACCCCAGCACAGCAAAAGCAATCGCCTGCCCGGGTCAGCGTGACTGGTGTGATGCCAGTTGCGCTGATCCTGGCTCTTTCCGGGTTAGGCGGTTTGTTCCTGCTCTACAATTACACCCAACCCAACGGCGGGACCCGCTGGCTATTCTTCTTTGCCGAGGTTCTGGCCGCCACCGGGGTATTTCTCCCCTTGGTGGCCTTCATCAACCAGCGCTTTCCTTCCCACCCACCGGTCAGCGACCTGGTGATCACTCGCCAGGCCCTGTGGTTCGGTGTTTTCCTGGCCACGATCACCTGGCTGCAGATCGGCCGGGTACTCAATTCCCAACTGGCCTTGCTCCTGGCGGTCGGCCTGGTGATTATCGAGTGGTTGCTGCGCCTGCGCGAGCGCAGCCAGTGGAAGCCCTAATGATTTGCTTTCAAAACCGCCCTGGCGACCGGTTTTGAAATAAAATATAGGTATGACATTACGCCAGCTCCCTTCAGTCGATCAAATTCTGCAAACTGAGCCAGCCAAAAGCTGGATTTCCAGCTATGGACGCGGCCTGGCCGTGGCGGCCATCCGCCAGACTCTGGACGAGGTGCGCGCCGGTTATAAAACCAACCCCAACCTGCCAGAGCAAGCCGAGCTGCAGCGCCGGATCGCCGCGGTCCTGCAAGAATGGACTGCCCCGAGCCTGATTCCGGTGATCAACGCGGCGGGCGTTATATTGCATACCAACCTGGGACGCGCCCCGCTCAGCCGGGCCGCTATCCAGGCGGTTCAAGAAGCCGCAGCCCATTACACCAACCTGGAATATGATCTGGAAAAGGGCCAGCGCGGCTCGCGCCTGGTGCACGCCGAGGCGATCCTACAGCGGCTGACCGGCGCCGAGGCTGCCCTGGTGGTCAATAACAACGCTGCGGCGGTGTTGCTGGCGCTCTCGGCCCTGGCTCGCCGCCGGGCAGTGGTGATTTCTCGCACCCAACTGGTCGAAATCGGCGGCGGATTCCGGGTCCCGGAGGTGATGCAGCAATCCGGCGCCCGCCTGGTCGAGATCGGCGCCACCAACCGGGTCCACCTGGCCGACTACCAGGCTGCATTGGCTGAAAAACCGGCCCTGTTCCTGCGCGCCCACCGCTCCAACTTCCAGATCATCGGCTTCACTGCCGAGCCCGAGCTGGCCGAAATTGCCGAGCTGGCCCACCAGGCCGGGCTGCCACTTGTGGACGACCTGGGCTCGGGCACGCTGCTCGACACCGAGACCTATGGACTGAGTCACGAGCCGACCATCCAGGAATCGCTGGCAGCCGGGGCCGACCTGGTCTGCTTCTCGGGCGACA
>CAZAGA010000407.1:0-3147 GCA_964484335.1 uncultured Anaerolineaceae bacterium | reverse complement strand
TTGGCTGGGAGCAGCCGCTGGCAGAGCGCCAGCGCTGGCTGCAATGGACGGTCTTAGGTTATGCACTGGTGCGCGAGCATTACGGCGTTCTGAACACCGCCATCTTGAACCAACACGGCGCGATTGTCAAAACGATTGGCGATGCGATTATGGCGAACTTTACTCATCCACACCAGGCAGTCGGCGCAGCGCTCGAAATGCTGAGCGGGATTCGACAGTTGAATCAATCCTCACGACATGCAGGTTTGATTCTAAAAATCGGTATTCACAATGGAGCGGCGATCTCGGTCACGCTCAACAATCGGATTGACTATTTCGGCACGACGGTGAATATCGCCTCACGGGTCCAAGGCAGCGCCGGGGGCGATCAGATTTATCTTACAGAGGAAGTTTACAATTCTGCCGGAGTCATCGAATTGCTCCAAAAACAGGGTTGCCAAATCGAATCCACTATGCTTGATCTCAGGGGCATCCAGGAACAGGTGAAGATTTATATCGTAACTGGCTCGAACAAAACGCATTGAGGTTTCTTTCGCGCGGTCTTCGTCGGTTCCCTGGCGCGGAAAAGGACGCCGCGCTCGCCAGCCGCTGGGCTTTAGCGCTGCCTGGCAGCCCACTGGCATCCACCCTGGGCTTGTCGATCAAAGCGGCCATCGACGCATTGCCAGGCTGGTGCGCCGGCCCGCAGGCACCGGCTGTTCAAAGCCAGCCAGCACCCGGAGGCATGGGTGCTCGGTTCGCCTGAGCTGCCCTCCGAGCGCTGCGCTTGAAGGCTGCTCGTGACGACCAAGCATAAAATCGAACAGGGGCTGTCCATAGGTACTTTTTGGACAGCCCCTGTTCGATTATTATCTTTTACCCCAAGAAATTGTCGAGCGATTGAAGGGTGGGGACCAGACCCGGCAGCATCGCCACGGTTCCATTGCAGCAGCGTGCGATTTCCACATCGACGACCAAATCGCCAACCAGTCCTGCGACCTGTGAAGCCAAAATCAGATCTGCTGACAGCTCTATTCCCCAACCGCGGGAATATGCTGTCCAGATGTCTTCGCTATGGTCTGACAGATCTTCACTGGCTGAAGCGAGTAGATTGACAATCGAGATGCTTCCAACACCCCAAAACGCATCCCCCCAATCAATGAAGCTTACTTCGCCTTCGCGGTAGGCAATATTCCCACTCCAGAAGTCGCCATGAACAATCGTGTTTGGCAAGCGCGCCAGGATCTTTTGCTGGGCGCGAAAGAAGCTGGTTGAGCGCATTATCCTGGCCTGTATAGCCAAGATTTCGTTTCGCATGGCCCCGGTAGCCGTTTGAAGCATCCACTCACAAACGTCAACGGCCGATTTCTGCAAGCCGTCTGCCCGGCACTGCGGCAGATAGGCGGCCAACCGAACGTGCTGGCACATACCGCGCTGCAAGCGACCCAAGTGATAGGCGGCCTTGGCGGCCCGCTCGGGTGTGATTTGGTTGTGATCGCATTCACCCCGATTTTCAAGCAGAAACCAGCGCCATGGATGCTCTGGAAGCAGGTCGGCGTTCAGGACTTCGGGGACAAGAGCCGGGCAAACCTCGTGCAACGCCGAAGTAATCTCTGCTACCGGCCTGCTCCGAGGAGTTCCCTTGATATACAGGACACCCTGGGCGCTGAACGCAGCCCGATAGCTCTTCGACCAGTCACACTGTTCCTGGAGCTCGATCGAGCCTTCGAGTTGGCCGGGGAACTGACTGCGGAGCCTCTCTTCAAGCAAGGAATCGATGTTGTTTTCGTTGATCATGAACAATTGCCAGGTAGTTAACCGTGCGACGGCAAGGGTGAGGGGACTTTCTGCAGCGCTTTCAAGAATGACCTCCGATGCTAATGGGTCAAAGAATCTTAAAAACCGATTGACTGGCGTTACCGGCAAGGGTATGTAGGCGGATCAAACAACCAGATGCCAAATCCGTTCACGGACCAATCGCATATATTCTAAAATCAGGCAGTTCTCCACCCTCCATTAAGGTAGATGAACGTTGTTTCCGAAGATTGGCATTGAAGGCTTTATAGGAAACTTCGTCTGTGCTGCAGGCCATCAGATAGCCAACACTCGGATGTCTTTCCCGAAAATACCTTTTGATACCCAATATGATTTGTTTATTGAAGGTCGGGCCTGTTCATAAACGGATAAGGATCGATGGTTTCCCCTCCTGGAATAGGATAACCGGTATCACAGAGCATATCGCCATTCGCATCCTGGCAGCCTTCCCTCATCTCGTCAAAGCTACTGTAATAATTACCGCTGCCTCCAGAATACCAGCGGTTTCGGAATTGCTCGCCTCTTCCTGCAGATATCTTGTCCCAATAATCTGGTAAATAATCATCATAAGCATTAACCTGGTTTTCAACCAAAATATTGAGATAAAACACATTCAGATAGTTATTTGGCATAAATTCCTGTTGGGTATTGCCCGGCATTGCGCTGGCCAGGACAATTCCATATGAAGTGCTGTTCGTCACCGAGTTCGCATAGAACAAGCTAAGTGCGGTATACCAAAGACAGATTCCAATTTCACTCCCGTCAACCAGGTTATAGGCAAAAAGGTTTAACCAGGAATTTTGCATAACGGCAATCCCGACCTCTGCCTGCCTGATCTGATTCCTACCAATCGTGTTTAAGTAAGCTCCAGTTATCTCAATTGCGCCTTGGTTATTGGAAATAATGTTATCGGAAACTGAAAATTCTAAGATAACCTTACTTGTATTCCCTATCACCAGGTTTTGATGCGAGCTTTTATACTCAGAAGCTTGATTATTGGACCCACCTGGGCTCATCGTACCACTTGAAATTTGAGTGTATAGCTGTTGACCGTAATTGCCGGTAACCTGATTATAGGAGGCTTTTTGTAGAATAATGGTGAACCGTTCTACAATGCCAAGGGCTGGTTGTGCCACAGCTTGTTGCGGCCAGCAACCTACCGGCGTACCCTCCCGGCTAGGGGGGTTTTCTTGCACCGCCACCGCTGTGTTTGCATCCTCCTCGCCGAAAATATTTTTATGGATACTATTGAAATTGGCATCTTGAAGCAGTATACAAGCCATCCCACACTGCTCAAAAGTATTCCCGAGGATGGTGTTATGACTGGATCTGACAACAATCGCTGCCTTTTCA
>CAZAGA010000406.1:0-3154 GCA_964484335.1 uncultured Anaerolineaceae bacterium | reverse complement strand
GGTTGGCGCGCTCGCTGGCCAGGCTGAGGATTACGGTGGCATTTACCAGGGAGATAGCCTGGGCCCGGCGAAGCCCGAGCTTCAGGAACGTGCCGTGCTCGTAAGGTTTCAAGGCCGGGAAGCTGATATCGACCAGCATTTCA
Source organism: uncultured Anaerolineaceae bacterium (assembly GCA_964484335.1). GTDB lineage: Bacteria > Chloroflexota > Anaerolineae > Anaerolineales > UBA4823 > CAZAGA01. The sequence continues at coordinate 3,011 of CAZAGA010000406.1, read as the reverse complement.
TCCGGCTGGAGCAATGTCCGGCGCACACCGGTATAAAAATTTTCAAGCGGGATCGTGCGCTCGCCATGAATCGAGCGTAAGGTGAGCCTGGCTTTTAAGGCCATCAGCGGCGAGATGGTATCGTTGGCCGGCGAAGCGGTGATCAGGTTGCCGGCAATCGTGCCGCGGTTGCGGATCTGTGGTGCGCCGACTTCCCAGGCCGCCTGGGCCAGCGGAAAGGCGAATTCATAGATCAGCCGCGAGTCAACGCACTGATTGTGGGTGACCAGTGGGCCGAGGTGAATGGTCTCGTTATCATCGATGATGATATGGTCCAGTCCGGGAATGCGCGAAATGTCGACCAGCGTGTCGATTCCTTTGCGCACCCCGCGCTCCATTTCCAGCAATAGGTCTGTCCCGCCAGCGATGAGACGGGCTCGCTCGCCACGTTCGGCCAGGATTTCCAGTGCATCTTCGATCCGGTTCACATTGTAATAATCATGCCACATAAGGCGCTCCATCTTCGCTTCCAGATTGTCAGAACTTAAGCTTTCATTGGACGACCATCGCCCTGGTTGCGCAGCATCAGGATTTCGGCCAGGATGCTGACGGCGATTTCTTCGGGGGTTTCAGCGTTTAGTTCCAGGCCGATCGGTGAACGGACCCGGCTAAGTATATCTTCGGGCACCCCCATTCCAAGCAGCTCTTTGCGGGCGGTAGCCCAACGGCGGCGCGAGCCAATCACGCCAATATAAGCGGCCGGAGTATCAAGCAGGGCCGGCAAGCCTTGGATATCGACATTGACGCCGCGGGTGGTCAGAACCAGGTAGGTCCAGGGCGTGATCTCCATCTTCTGTGGGAGCTCGCCCAACGGGCTTTCCAGGTAGAGATCGGCCCCAGGCGTACTTTCGGGAGTAGCAAAGCCAGGTCGGTCATCATTGGCGATGACGAAAAAGCCCAGCCATTTCGCCAGATGGACGACGGCCTTGCCGACATGGCCGCTGCCGATAACTACCAGGTTGGGTTTGGGGTTGACCGGCTCCACATACACCTCCACTTGCCCGCCGCAGACGCCTGGGTCGCCGCGCTGGGGATCAGACATCGAGTATTCCAGCGAGCGCGGCAGGCCATCCGCAATAGCCTTCAACGCCTCCTGGATGACGCGGTTTTCCATTTCCCCGCCGCCGACTGTACCCACGATCGAGCCATCCGGAAAAACGACCATTTTGCTGCCGGTGTGGCGCGGCGTGGAGCCCTGGCTGTGCACCACCAGGCACAAGGCGCCAGGCTGGTTGTTCCGTTCAAGTTCTGCAAGGGCTTGATATACCGTTTTCATGCCGATATTTCCCTATCCTTCGAGTAATCCCAGGATCACCGGTAATAGTTGTTTCTTGCGCGAGACGACGCCCTCCGCCAGGCGGGTGCCATCGAGTTGTTTTGGGTATGGCAGGTCGGATAAGACTGGTGGTTCGTTAACCAGCAATAAGCGACTGGAGCCTTTGACGACGTCGGTGACCATCAAAAGTGCAAAATCCAGGCCGCGCTGCTTACGCAGACCTTCCAAGGCCATCGTCAGGTCGTCGAGATGGTCGTCCATCTGGAGCAAGCTGGTAACTTCGACTTGTGCGGCGGCAAAGTTATAGCCGCCAGCTTCATAAACTTTCAGGTCCGAGCCGACTGTCTCGGTGGCTGGGCGGGTGGCCAGGCCGGCGCCAGCATGCAAGACCTGTTCGCCATAATTTTGGATCGTTTCGCCTGCCAAGGGGCCATTTTTTACGAATGCCCAGCGCGCCAACCGTTCCGCAGCCCGCCGGTCGCGGGCGGTTGTAGTTGGGGAGGTCAGGATGAGGGTGTCCGAAAGCATGCCGGCCAGGAGCATACCGGCAATTTGGGGCGGCGCGCTCAGCCCGGCATCTTCAATTCGCTCAGTGACCAGTGTGCTGGTGCTGCCGACAATATCAACCGTGAAGCGGATCGGGGTATGGGTGGCGATGTTGCCCAGGCGGTGATGATCGAGGATTTCGAGCAGCTCGCCTTCTTCGAGCGCGCCAAGAGCCTGGCCGGGCTCGTTGTGGTCGACCAGGACGAGCTTCAGGCGCGGTGGGTTGAGCACGTCGCGCTGCCGGGCGACGCCCAGGTAATGACCGATATCATCAACAATCAGGAAGTCATTGTGCTCTTCGCGCAGGATACGGTTCAAAACATCGCGAATACGCATTGAAGCCGGGAAGCGAGGTGCTCTGGTATCCATGGCTTCGCTGCTGTGAGCTTCAAGAACTTCTTTGATTCCGGAGGCTTCGATTTTGACCTGGGGGCCGAAGATTTTTCCCAGGAAATTAAACAGGCTTAGGCCAGTGATCAGGCCAACTGGCAGACCATCGACTGGATCTACCACGGCAGCCACGCCACCGGTGCGATTAATGATCGCCCAGGCTTCGCTGAGCGGGCTTTCCGGGGCAACTGTATCCAAACGGCGGGTTACGGCTTCAAAGCGCGGCGAGGCATCGTTCAGCAAAAGCGGCGGATCCAGGCCGAGCAGCTTGAGTACCCAGGTAGTTTGGGGATTGATTGCTCCTGCCCGAGCTGCGACAGCATCAGAGCCATCCCGCTCCCGCAGCAACCAGGCATAGCCTATGGCAGCCGCAATAGAGTCGGTATCGGGGTTTACATGTCCAATTACGTAAATCCGGTTCATATTTTCCTTTTTAACTTGTCCCCAGCGATTTCAGCGCCCGCCAGACCTTTTCCGGGGTGATCGGATTGGCATCGATTTGTGCATTGCAGGCGTCCAAGACCGCATTTCCAACCGCTGGTGCCACGCCATCGAGTGGGATTTCGGCGACAGCCTTGACACCGAAGGGGTGGGACGGCTCAAAGGTTTCGATAAAGATGGTTTCCAGGACGGGCATTTCATGGGCCTGGAAAATGTGGTAATTGATCAGGTCGCGCTCGCGCGGCTGACCGGCTGAATCATAAACCATTTCTTCGCAAACTGCATAGCCTAAGGCCTGGGTCATTCCGCCTTCAATTTG
>CAZAGA010000405.1:0-3163 GCA_964484335.1 uncultured Anaerolineaceae bacterium | reverse complement strand
GCGCTCGGCCAGGCATAGGTCACGTCGGTGCCCAGGTACTTGCTGCTCATCACCACGTACGCCCCGCCATAGGCCTTGCGGGTGATTACGGTAATTTTCGGGACAGTCGCTTCAGAGAAGGCGAACAACACTTTAGCGCCGTGGCGGATAATGCCATGATGTTCCTGGTCAATCCCGGGCAGGAAACCGGGCGAGTCCACGAAGGTCACAATCGGGATGTTAAAGCAGTCGCACATCCGCACGAAGCGGGCCATTTTATCCGCCGCGTCGATGTCGATCACCCCGGCCATCACACTCGGCTCCTGGGCGACGATGCCGACGCTGTGCCCTCCCAGGCGAGCCAGGCCGATCACCGCATTGCGCGCCCAGGCCGGCTGCAGCTCGATAAAGCTGCCCTGGTCCACCACGCCTTCGATCACCGTATGCATGTTGTACGGAATTAAGGGGTCGAGCGGGACGATCCGGTTCAGGCTCTCATCCATGCGCAGTGGATCGTCCACCGGATCCAGGTAAGGCGGGTTTTCAACGTTATTGGAAGGGAAATAGCCCAGGATCCGGCGGGTGGCCAGGATCGCTTCCTGCTCGTTAGCCGCCGAAAGGTGAGTCGTGCCGGTCACTTCCATGTGCACTTTACTGCCGCCGAGTGATTCGGCGTCGATGATCTCGCCGGTCACCGCTTTGATCACTTCCGGGCCGGTGATGAACATGAAGGATTGTTTTTCGACCATGATAATCAGGTCGGTCAGGGCCGGCGAGTAGGCTGCGCCGCCGGCGCACGGGCCGAGCATCAGGCTGATCTGGGGAATGACCCCCGAGAACTGGGCGTTGCGCCGGAAGACCTCGGCGTAACCGCCCAGGGCGCGCACGCCTTCCTGGATACGCGCCCCGCCCGAGTCAATCAGTCCGATCACCGGGCCGCCATTGCGCACCGCCAGGTCCATCACCCGGCAGATCTTGTGGCTCTGCATCTCGCTCAGCGTCCCACCGTAAACGGTGAAATCCTGGGCGTAAACATAGACCGTGCGGCCGTCAATCTGGCCATAGCCGGTGATCACCCCGTCGCCGAGGTAATGCTCGGTTGCCATGCCCATTTCATCGCCCTGGTGGGCGATGAACGGCTCCAGCTCGTGAAAAGTGCCGAAATCCAGCAACAAATCCAGCCGTTCGCGGGCGGTCAGCTTGCCCTTGGCGTGCTGGATTGCAATCCGGTCCGAGCCGCCGCCCAGGCGGGCCTTATGGCGCATCGTGCGCAGCTCGAGGATGCGCGGATCTTCCGAATATTCTTGGTCAAAGTCCATGTCCGCTCCAAGTGTCGTCGATCGGGGAAAATATAGCCTGATCTTACCCGCTTTGACCCTGGAAAGACAGTGACAAATATCATCGAAAGGACTAGACGATCGTTAGCAATCTGGCTTGCAGCGACTAGGGTCGCGCATCCGGATCATCGAAAATCTCGAAATAGCCTTCATCCAGCTCGTCATCCGAGAGGTGGGCATAGCGCTGGGTCACCGCAATACTTTTATGGCGAGCCAGCTCCTGGGCCAGTTTCAGATTGCCACCCGAAGAGCGCAAGACGGTGGTGACAAAGAAATGGCGGAAGGAGTGCGGGGTGATCGTGCCCTGCGCTTCTGGGCCGAGGCTCTCAAGCAAGCGCTGGGCGACGATATTCCGCCCACTGACGGTGGAGATCGGCCGGATTTGCTTGCTGACCCGCCGGTCATGGCGGGCAAACAGCGGCAGGGAGCCCAGCGGTCGCCCGGATGCGCCATCCAGGCTGGCCCGGGCGGCCAGGTAATCTTTCAGCGCCCGCAGGCTGCGACTGGAAAAACGCACCACGGCCTGCTTGTCGCCTTTACCAATGATCACCGCTTTGCCTTCATTCCAGTCCAGATCGCCGCGCCGCAAGCCGCAGGCCTCATGGACGCGCAGCCCGGTATCCGCCAGGGTAATCAGGAAGGCCCGGTCACGCAAGTTGCGCAGCCGCTCAGCGTTGTTCTCCGTGGCCGAACCTGCAATATTATTTGCATACTCAACAATACGCTCAATATCTTCGCGTGGGAACTGCGGCAGGCGCTGGCCTTGCTTACGGCCGCGCTGGCGGATCAACATCCGCAGGCGCGGCAAGTTGGGCTCAGCCAGGCGCTCGGCGGCCAGGTATTCAAAGAAAGCTGCGGCAGCGGTCAGGTAAAGGCGCTCAGTGGTCGGTGCATAGGGCTTTAGACCGGCTGCCAGCCAGGCAATCGCGTCTTCGCGCAGCTCACTGACCGGGGTGGTTTCAGTAGGGAGGTTGTGATCGTCGAGTACAATTTTAAAAGTTTCCAATCCGTTGCGATACGTGCGGGCAGTGTTTTCGCTGCGCGCCAGTGCGACGCTATCGAGATATTCCGACATGGCTTCGGCGATGGTTTTAGTCATAGGGGAGGCCCCTTTCCGTGGGTATTCTTGGAAACTTTATACTTATGATAATGTTAGTTATCGAAAGTATAATCATTATAAACCCGCTTTTGGGGCCTGTCAAGGGCTGGTAGAGCCCCCTGCTGTTGTCTCGATCAAAAATAAATGAAGAAATGAATTCAATCACTTTTTGCCAACTCGCCAAGACACAATCCGGCTGTGCTCGTCATTCATTGCAGCTATCTACCCACTGCTCACGGTTGAGTTATCTCCCCCACTTCCCCACCACTGCCCTACCCTGTTTCCGGTTGTGTCTTTGTGCCTTGGTGGTGAGGTTTGTCAGGTAGCCGAAGCGCCGGATTTCCCTTTGACATTCTAGAATATTCGTTCTATAATGGAATCATGCTGACCCTGGAGCAATTGACCAACAGCAACCCCTACCCGGCCCTGGAGAGCGAGGACGAGGCAGCCTGCCCAAAGCTAGCCCCAGCACCAGCCAGCGCCTCTTCCACCAGCCGGCAAGGCCGCACCCACGATCCTTATATTGGCAGCGCCCTGCTTCCCAACGGGCAGCGCATTCGCCTGCTCAAGAGCGTGCTGACCTCAGCCTGCGAGCGCAACTGCTTCTACTGCCCGTTCCGGGCCGGGCGGGATTTCCGCCGCGAGACCTATCGGCCAGAGGAGTACGCCAGCGCCTTCATGGCGTTGCAGCGCGGCGGAGTCGTCGAGGGGATCTTCCTCAGCTCGGGCATCGCCGGCGGCAGCCTGC
>CAZAGA010000404.1:0-3177 GCA_964484335.1 uncultured Anaerolineaceae bacterium | reverse complement strand
CCCATCCAGGCCCATCTCATAAATCCCGGATACCCCCGGCTGTTGGCTAAATTTCGCATACAGGATCCGCCGGACAGGCTGGCTCTGCTGGAGGCCCGGCAGAAAGTAAACTAAAGCGGCGACAAAAGCAAATAGAGCAAGTGCGCCAGCAAGCCAGACCCAGTTAAAACGCCGGGCTGGCGGTGTAGCCGTTAGTCGCTGGGCGCTAACCTGTCCGCCAGCCATTGACGCGCCACAATTCCCGCAGTAGCGAGCTTCATCGGGATTCTTGGTTCCACAGTTCATGCAGTACATGGAACAGCTCCTCCTCGCCGCCAGCGGACTTCATTTTTCCAATGAACGCTCCACCAGCTTCTCGAGCAATTCGACCTGGATGTGCTGATTTTCTTCAATATCCATGATCAGGCGCAGCGACTCCGAAATCGCAAAATAGAGCAAACTAATCACAACTGCAAGAATTATCGATCCCAACACTGCGATTACCATCCCCCAAGATTCCAGGCGAGCCAGGATTGCCCAACCAATTCCGCCGAGAATCCCAACCAGGATGATAAAGACGCCGATGACCCAGAAAACCGTGCTAATCAACCGGAGTGTCGGATAGGCATTCCGTTCGGATCCATACTCAATTTCATCATCCTCGCCAAGCTCAGAAACATCTTCTTCCTGGGCTGGACTGGTGTCCACCGGATTCATCTCTTCCACCGCCAGGCCGCAGTGCAAGCAAAACTTTGCTTCTGGCTCCAGGCGGTTTTTGCAGCGACTGCAATGCGTAAAGGTTGCATCAACAAATTCTGAAAACGTCGCTTCAGTAACTTTCTCTCCACAGACCGGGCAGAAGACTGCCCCAGGGGGAAGGATTACCCCGCAATGAACGCCACGCGAGGCAATGTCTAGCTGTTGCATCGCACCTCCAACCTAAGAATGAACCTCGTTGAAACCTTTTTCAAACGACCGGCGCATGTGCTCGGTGAACGGAAAATCGATTTCATGCGCCATATAGCAATAAGCGGCATCCAGCTTCTGCGAAGCGCCCGCCTGGCGACCGACTTGTCCGCAAACTCCAGCCACCTCGCGCCAGTGGGCAGGCCAATGCTGGGCTTCGGGCTGCTGGTCAAAGCGAAGCAGCGCCTGCTGGAATTGTTCGTGGTATTCCTTATCCAGCGTGTAGGGTTCGATCAATTCCCGGAACTGGCACGGGCTGCTGCAAAAACGGCAGCCATCGAATGGCAAGTAGGCGGTGAGGTGCTGGCGCTGGAAGCTCTCCATCTGCTGCTTAACTTCTTGATCAGAAGGCAGGCGATCGAACCCGGCAGTATCCTTGAACTCCTGGACCTGGATGAAGGTGGCTTTTTGGATGCCCGTCCGGAAGAAAGCAGCCTGGCCGGTATCCAGCTTGCCCAAGAAATCCTGTTGTTCTTCATCCATGATCATCGCCCGGGCGATTGCCTCGCGGTCGCGCCGGTCACGGAGTTGGTGGGCGATCTGGAGATTGGTGTTGCGCATGGCGTCGGGGGCCAGCTTCTCGGGCGATTGGTCTGAGATGACGATCCCTTCGCCATAGGCGCGCACTTCGGCTAACATATTCGAAAACGCCGCCACCGCCTTGGCTTTGGTGTCGGCGGCTACTTCGCTCGCCCCGACAGATTGGACATTGCTGACGACGTTATGGGCTTCTTCTACCACAGTGACATGCTGGAGTTTCTTCTGGATGTGCAGCTCGCGGTATTCGCGCAGCCACATCAAAAGGAACATCATCGTCAGCGCCTTGTCGTCTTCGTTCAGGTCATTGAGTTCCAGAACCACCGGCCTATGAAAAATCTGCTCAGCCGGCAACGAGCGTTGTGCGCTGAACATGCGGCCTTTGCTGCCGCGCAGCAGGCTGCCAATCCGCCCGGCTGCCGCGGCGCGGATATTGTCGCGGGTTTCTCCAGAGTAGCCACGCCGTTCGGTGGCCCGGATCACTTCATTGAACATATCCCGCATGGTTGGGAACAAGCGCGGTTCCCCAGGATCGCCGCCCCGGTCGGTCAGCTTCCACCCCTTGGCTTCATAGATCTTCTCGAGCGATTCAGCCACAATCGAAGGTAAAATGCCAAATTGCGGCAGGGCGGCGTCAAAACAGGCCTGCAGGCGGCCGATATGCGCTTCCACCCGCACTCCATCGAGCAGCTCAAATGGATTCAAACGAAAAGGCGAAACGGTCTCATCGCCCAGGCTAAAAACCAGCAATGCTTCGAACCCAGGAACGCGAGCTAAGGCCCGGTACTCTTTTTTGGCCGCTTCGATCACCAGGAAAGGCACCTGGTGGTCACGCCACAACTGGTTCAGCAAATAGAGCACGGTATTGGTCTTACCGCTACCAGTGAAACCGGTGATCAAGGTGTGGCGGGTCATGGATTGGAGTGGAGCGACTACTGCACCACCGCGCTGGTAACTACCGAGATGGATTTCCCCAGGCCCAGCCCGCTCCGGGCGTGGTCCAGGTTCGAAATCGGGCGGCGCCTGGCGGACGGAGATACCCGGAATCCCGCCGCGCACGCTGACCGGGAACCGGAACACGGTGCTGGCGCCTTTCGCCCCGGCCAGGAAGGGCAGGCGTTCCTTGTTCGGGCTGGCCGTAGAGGGCCCCCAGGGCGACCAGATCATTTGGTCGAATATCCGCCAGGCGCTGGTGTAATCGGCCTGGTTTTGCGGAGCCAGGATATCGGCCTGGGAGGGCAACTCATGCTCTTCCTCCCGCCTTGTCCCAGCTGGCTGGTGCGCCAGGCAGGCGGAGGCATAGGCCCTGGCAACACTCCAGGCGCTGTTAGCATCTGGGCTGGCCGTTTGGGCGACAACCAGGAAGGGTTCGACCAGCGATTTGCGGTAGGAGGCATAGATTCGGCCCACCAGCTCAGCGCCAGGATCGCGCCGCCGGCGTACGCCGGTATCGCTCAACACGCGCACTTCCATATCTGCCACGGTCTGGGCGATATGGGCAGCTTCATCCAGGGCTTCCATCTCGGCTGGCAGCACTTCCACCGGCTCAAGATAAATGCTCAACGCCACCGGAGCAGGCTGGCGAAGCATGGTCTCGAAGGGTTCCAGGCAGGCGCCTTCAGCCCCCCAAAACGGATGGATTACGTAAGCATCCATACTAACCGTCTGAAGCGGGACCAATTCTTCATGCTGGCG
>CAZAGA010000403.1:0-3180 GCA_964484335.1 uncultured Anaerolineaceae bacterium | reverse complement strand
GCTCCTCGTGATCGCGCTTGGTGATCGCATACACCGAAGTCGGGTAGAGCGGCTTATCTTCGCTCGTCGGGACCGGCGCCAGCGGCTTGCCACAGCCTGCGAGTGGGCAACGCAACTCCCACTCCCGCCGCAGCAGTTGCGCCACCGGCCGCAGCCGCGGGTGTACCAGCCCGTGTTCCGCGCAGCGGTAAGCCCCCTCCCCGTAGATTGACATCGACGAGGCCACCACCAGCTTGCGCGGCCGTTCCTTCGCCTCCACGATCGCCTGCAGCAGCACTGCCGCCCCCAGCGTGTTCGCCTCGCTGTACCCGGCGATCTGGTACATCGACTGCGCCACCCCCACCTTCGCTGCCTGGTGAAACACCACCGCCGCCCCCTCCAGCGCCCGCCCCACCGCCTGCGGATCGCGCACATCCCCCAGGATGAACTCCGCTTCGCCGTTCAAATAAGCCGGCCGCTCGCCCCGCTCTGCCAGCCCGCCGTGCACCTGTGGATCCAGGTTATCCAGCACCCGCACCCGCAAGCCCCGCCTCAATAATGCATCCACCAGGTGCGAGCCGATAAACCCCGCCCCGCCGGTTACCAGGATCAGTTCACTCATTCCTACTCCAATCTCCTGCCCAGCCCTGCTCCAACCGGAACGTGCTCAGCGCGCCAGGCGCTTGCGCAGCACCTGGATGAACACCACCAGCACAATCAGCGCCGCCGGCAGCGCCCCAAAGATCAGCACCCCGCTCGTCCCGCCGATCCGGTTAGCCAGCCCTCCCGGCGGTGATTTGCTGAAGGTCGGCGTCGCGGCCGGCATGCTCGGAGTCGCTTGTTCAACCGTGCCCGCTTCCGCCTCCGTCCCCTGGGTCGGCGTCCCCGGCCCGGGCCTGGCGCCAGGCGTAGCCGCAGCCTGGGTCAGCCCGCCCGCCAGCCCACCGCGCGCCGCCACCGCTAAGATCGCCCGCCGCACCAACCCGCCATCTTCTGCGCCGCTCTCCGCCTCCACCCCGTTGTACAATACGGCCAGGCCGCCAGGCGGCGCTGCCGCGCTCAATACGTTGGCTTCCAGCAGCGCCCACCCCTCCGCGCCCGCCAGGAGCTGGCTCTCCATCGCTCGCCATTGGCCAGCCTGCCAGCTCCAGTGCGCCAACTGTGGGCTGTTGGCCTGGTTTGCCGGGCTGGAAATTTGCACCAGGTGCACCCCGCCGCTCGCCTCCGCAGCCAGCCCGGCCGGCCCTTCGCCGCCCGCCTGGCTGCTCACCCGTCCCACCGCGCTCCAGCTCGCCCCCCCATCGCTCGAGAACTGGTGGAACAGCACCGGTTGGCCGCTTACCACCGCCTGCCAGGCCCGGTGCAGCTCGTTCCCCGCCGCCGCCACCTGGCTCCAGGTCACCTGGCCCGAATAGACGGTCTCCACCTCGCTCCACCCCGTCGGGCTGCGTCGGGCAGCGTACAGCCCGCTGGTCTGCACCGCCGGCGGCAGCCGGTCCCGCTTCCAGGTCGCCACCAGGCTGCCATCCGCCGCCTGCGCCAGGCGTGGTTCCGAAAGGCTCTCCCAGCCCGCCGCCGCCGCGTCAAAGACGAGTTCCGCCTCGCCCCAGGTTGGCCGTTGCCCCGCCTGAAGCGGCGCGTCGCTTTCCACCAGGTACACCCCCCGCCCCTCGTTATACGGCGCCGCATAGATCACCGCCAGCCGGCCGTCCGCCTCCACCAGCGCCTGCGGCATCGCCGCCGCCAGCTCGCCGGTTGGCAAAGCTTGCGGCGTCAGCCAGCCGGACGCATCCAATGCCTGCACCACCGGGGCCAGGCTGTAATACAAGCCGCCTGCCGCCGGGTCGTTCCAAATCACAAACAGGCTCGTCCCATCTCCAGCGATCCCGACACTCACTTCCTGAGAAAGCGTGCCGCTGGTCTTGACCACCGCCTGCTCGCCGGTCCAGCGTTCTCCGTCCCATTGGGCGTAATACAGGTTGGCATCGCCCGGCCGGAACCAGACCACATGCAGCCGGCTCAGCGCGTCGGCTGCCAGGGCGGCTGATACAATCCTGGCTGCCTCTCCATCCTCGCTGGCAGATAGCAACCTCGCTTCGCCCCAGGTTGGCTCCGCCGCCTCGGCTGGGAACCAGCCGGCCGGGTCGCCCAGGCCGCGCTCTAGCTGCCAGAGATCCCCCTGCCCGGCCCGCTCGCAGCCCACCACCTGCAGCTGCTCGCCCGCCAATCCGGCCTGCAGGCAGCCCAGGCTGACCGGGCGGAAAGTTTCAGGATGGGTAAACCCCGACAATGCACCCTGCAGTTGGGTATTGCTCCACCGCCCACCCTCACCCGGCTGCCAGGCCAGCAGAGCAGCATCGCTGGCCCCGGCTGCCAGGAACAGCCCCAGCTCCCCTTCTTGTCCCAGGTATTGCAGGCTGGCCCCACAGCCCTGGTCAAGCGGCGCAGGCAGGCTGGTCGCCTCGCTCCAGCTCGCCCCGCCATCCGCCGAAGTGCTCGAATAATAGCTGCAGGCTTTCCCCTGGTGCCCGGCCTGCCAGGTCAGCAGCGCCTGGCCGCCAGCAAAGAACACCTGCGGTTTACCTGGTCCTTGCCCGCTGCCGTCGTCCGGCCTGCGCCGGTCCAGCGCCTGCGCGCTGCTCCAGCTCTCCCCTTCATCCGTCGAATAAGCCACCAGCACCTGCTCCAGCGCCGGGTCTCCCCAGGCCGCGATCACCTGCCCGCCCGGCCCGGCTGCCACGCTCAGCGACCCTTCGCCAACCTCCAGGCCCCGGTAATAGGGCGAGGTCTGCAGCAAGCGCGGCGTGCTAAGGATACTGCTGCCGATCACCCGCAACGCATAAATCCCGGCCGGGTAATCCGGGCTGGCGCTCGCCCGCAGGAAGATCACTTGCAGCTCTTGCGCGCTCACTGTCAGGTCAAAGGCCGCCGTCGTATAAGCCAGGAATAAAGCTGGCGACCAGGCACTGGCGGAGAGAAAGCTCTCTCCCCGCACCTGGCTGGTGAACAGGCTGCCCTCCTTGTCGATCCAGGCTGCATAGACCAGGCCGCTCGGGCCGGCTGCCAGCTTCAGGCTTTCCAGGTGCTCGTCAAACGGCAGGTTCAACTTGACCGGCGCCGACCATGTTCCACCCACCCCCTGGGCGGCCATCAGGCCATCGTATTCATCCAACCACAGCAGGTTGGCCCGGCCGCTCGAAT
>CAZAGA010000402.1:0-3199 GCA_964484335.1 uncultured Anaerolineaceae bacterium | reverse complement strand
TCCAGAAGGAGAACTCGGTGGCAAAAGAAGTCAAACCTGCAGCCAAGCAAGCCAAGCCGGTTGAGAAAGAAACCAAACCGGCGGTAAAAGAAAATAACAAGGAAGAAAAGAGCGTCGCCCGCCCAGGGCGCCCCAATCTTTTCCGGCGCGCCGGCGATGGCATTAAACAGTATGTCAATGAAACAACCGGCGAGCTGCGCAAAGTTAGCTGGCCGACCCGTAAGGAAGCCTGGTCTTTAACCGTGATCGTCTTAATTGTTACCGGGGTGATGTCGGCAGTCCTGGGTTCTTTCGATTATCTCTTCAGCAAGCTCTTCGAGTTAATCTTGCGACTGCCAATCTAGGTTTATTGGAGCAGTTTTATGAACCTGTTCGACCGCGATGACCCGCTAAAGGATGCTCTCCGAGCATTCGGTGGCCTGACCAACCCGCCGCAGGATCAGCCTGCCGCGGATGATTTGGGTTCTGCGGCTGAAGATGAAAATTTCGAAGCAGAGCCTGGGGTTGGAGAAGATGGCCGTGCCTGGTATGTCGTCCATTGCTATTCGGGCTATGAGAACAAAGTCCGCCATAACCTCGAGCAGCGCATCGAAACCATGGGCATGAAAGATAAGATCTTCGACGTCGTCGTCCCGACCGAAGAAGAAATCGAAGTCAAAGAAGGCAAGCGCCGCACAGTCGAGCGCCGCGTTTTCCCGGGCTATATCCTGGTCAATATGCTGCTCTCGGAAGAATCCTGGTACGTCGTCCGCAATACCCCGGGCGTGACTGGTTTCGTCGGCATGGGCAATAACCCCACCCCGCTCCGCCCGGAAGAAGTCGCCCAGATCGTCAAGCGTATGGAAGCCGAAGCCCCGCGCATCAAGGTCACCTTCAAGCCCGGCGAGCGGGTCCGCATTGTCGATGGCCCGTTCAACGATTTCCGCGGCGTCGTCTCCGAGATTGACATGGAGCGCGCCAAGGTGCGTGTGATGGTCAATTTCTTCGGCCGCGAAACGCCGGTTGAACTGGACTTCTTACAAGTAGAAAAAGCATAGCAATCCCCCGCTCTCGGCTCGAAATGCCGGTCGGGTTGCAAGGACGTGGGAGGGTGTAAGCCTACCCGTTTAGACCACAAAGGAGATAAGATGGCAAAGAAGTTAAAAGCAATTGTTCGTTTACAGATTACCGCTGGCAAAGCCAACCCGGCGCCCCCCATCGGCCCGGCCCTGGCTGGCCACGGAATCAACCTGATGGCCTTCTGCAAGGAATATAACGCCCGCACCTCCAACCGCATGGGCGAAATTATCCCTGCCGAAATCAGCATTTTCAGCGATGGCTCGTTTACCTTCATTCTGAAGACCCCCCCGGCTTCCGTCCTGCTCAAAAAGGCCGCCGGGGTAGACAAGGGCTCGGCCCAGTCGCCGCGCGCCAAGGTCGGCAAGGTTACTCGCGCCCAGGTGCGCGAAATCGCCGAGCTCAAGATGAAAGACCTGAACGCGATTGACCTGGAAGGCGCCATGCGCCAGATCGAAGGAACCGCCCTCAATATGGGAATCGAGGTCGTTGACTAGTACCCGGTGGGAGAGCCGCCGCTTGGCCGGCTCGTCTGGACCACGAAGGAGATAAAATGGCAAAACACGGTAAGAAATACCTGGCCGCTGCGGCCAAGGTCGATCCAGAAAAATTATACACCCCGGCGGATGCCGTCGCTCTGGCCAAGGAAACCTCCGTAACCAAATTCGACGCCACCCTCGAAGTCCACATGCGCCTCGGCGTCGATCCCCGCCATGCCGATCAGCAGGTCCGCGATGTCGTCGTCCTGCCCCACGGGCTTGGAAAGACGGTCCGCGTCCTGGTCTTCGCCCAGGGCGATGGCGTTCAAATGGCCCGTGAGGCCGGCGCAGATTTCATCGGCGACGATGAAACCCTGGCCAAGATCCAGGCCGGCTGGACCGATTTTGATGTCGCCATCGCTACCCCCGACATGATGGGCAAAGTCGGCCGCCTTGGCCGCATCCTCGGCCCGCGCGGCTTGATGCCCAATCCCAAGGCCGGCACGGTTGTCCCCGCCGAAGATATCGCTCGCGTCGTCAATGAAGCCAAGGCCGGTCGTGTCGAGTTCCGCGTCGACAAGACTTCCAACCTGCACATCCCGTTTGGCAAGGTTTCGTTCGAGCAGAAGAAACTCTACGAAAACCTTTCCGCCCTGATGGAAGCCGTCAAAAAGGCTCGCCCATCCACTTCGAAAGGCACCTATATCAAGCGCGTTACCCTCACCACCACCATGGGCCCCGGGATCAAAGTTGACCCCGCCCAGGCTCAATCAATGGAAGCGCACGAGTAGGATCGTTTTTACAATAGAATCCGCGGCTTGACCGCCTTGCTTCGCCAGAGACAGCAGGCGCCGGGAACGGCTTAATCTCCTGCCGAGGTGAAGATTGCTCCTGAAGTTTCCCCGCCTCGCGCGGGCCGCCCGTTCTGGGCTCGGAGAGTCTTTGCCCGAGTTGTCCTGCGATCGCTCCAGGAATTCAACTCAGCGAGGCAAAGACTTTTTAATTGAAAGGAGGTGAATGTACATTGGCTATCTCAAAACAGCGTAAAGAAGAGCTGGTCACGTTTTATTCCGGCAAGCTTGCCCGCAGCCAGGCCATGATCATGACCGAATACCTCGGCCTGAACATGAAGCAACTCGATGATTTGCGCCTCAAAGTCCGCGAAGCCGGCGGTGAGCTTCACATCGTGAAGAATACCCTCGGTGAAGTTGCTTTCAAGGCCGCTGGCCTCAGCGGCTCGGCAACCCTCTTGAAAGGCAGCACCGCCGTCGCTTTCGCATTCAGCGATGCCGCCGGCATGGCGAAAGTCATCTCGGAATATGCCCGCACGTCAGAATTCGTCAAGATTAAAGGCGGTTACCTGGGTAAAGACCTGATGACCGCAAATGATGTCAAATCGCTGGCCGAGCTGCCCCCGTTGCCGGTTATGCGCTCGCAACTGCTCGGCGTGCTCACGGCCCCTGCCAGCAAGCTCGTCCGCACCCTGGCCGAGCCCGCTCGCCAGGTGGCTGCCGTGCTCAAAGCTTATGCTGACCAAGAAACTGCCCCCGCAGCCGCATAAGCAATGGTTTCAAATAGGTTTCATTAAATAAGTAACCCAACCCGATCCATTCGGAGTATCTAGAACGACAAGGAGTATTGAAATGGCTGATTTAGAAAAACTC
>CAZAGA010000401.1:0-3217 GCA_964484335.1 uncultured Anaerolineaceae bacterium | reverse complement strand
CCAGCCAGGGTTGGAAATTACTGGCTGGCTTACGCCGCCTGCGCAGTCGCCTGTTTCCCACCGGCAGCCAGCGCGACCGTCTCCTGCGCGGGACAGGACACCTGCTCTGCCGCCTCGGGCGCCCCATCGGGCGGGCAATTGCTGCCGCCGGCTGGGTTAGTGTAGATAAGGAGAAACACGCCAGGACCCTGGCAAAAATCCTGGCCAGGCAGTCCGATCTGAAGGGCAGCATCGTCTTCATCCCGAGCATCCCCTGGGATGTCCCGCTTTTCCAGCGCCCTCACCAGCTGGCCGCCTCCCTGGCGCGCCAGAAGTACCAGGTCCTCTTTTGCGAGACCATCTACGGTGCGCCCGCCGAGATCCAGCTTGTCGCCCCAAATCTCTACCGGCTAACCAATCTTGACCTGGAGTTATTCAAAGAATTCCCCGGCCTGATCGTGTTTTGCCTGGCCTATAACACCTATTTCCTGTCCCACTTCACAAAACCGTATATCGTGTACGAATTCATAGATGAATTACAGGTCTTCCCTGGCAACCAAAAAGACCTCCAACGCAACCATACCCGCCTGCTCGAAACTGCCGGCCTGGTAATTGCCACTTCCGATGCCTTGTTTGAAAAAATCCGCCTTCACCGGCCTGACGCCCTGTTAGTTCCCAATGCCGCCGATCTCGAATTTTTCGAAACGAAAATTGCCCAGACCCTCAAACCACCTGCCGAGCTTCGCCGGCTGCTCCAGCAGCGCAAACCGGTGATCGGGTATTACGGCGCGCTGGCAAATTGGTTCGATTATGATCTGGTCCAGCAGGCCGCTGCAGCCCGTCCCGAATACCAGTTCCTCTTGATCGGCCCGGATTACGATAGCTCGGTACAGAACAGCACCTTGAAAGAAATCCCCAACCTGACCTGGTTAGGCGTAAAACCCTACCACCTGTTACCCGAATACCTGAAATATTTCGACGTGGCGATGATCCCGTTCAAGCTCAGCGAGATCACCCAGGCTACCTCACCGCTGAAATTATTCGAATACCTGGCCGGCGCGAAACCGGTAGTTTCAACCGCCATCCATGAATGCCAGAAATATCCGGTCGTCTTGATTGCCCAGGACCGCGTTGAGTTCGTCGAAAAACTGGACCAGGCCTTAGCGCTGCGGAATGACCCCGCCTACCTCGAGCAGCTCCACCAAACCGCCCTCCAAAATACCTGGGACTTGCGTGCCAGCCAGATCACCGAACACCTCAACCAGGCCCTGGCTGGTCGGGTGGCGATTTCAACCCACCATGGCTAAGAATCCAGTGCCTTCAGCCAAACAGGTTTATGACTCAGGCCAGCGACCACACCCGCTGGTAGAAGAAACCCTGGCCTTGTTTCGCTACCGCGAGCTCATCCGCCAGTTTGTCGCTCGGGCGATCAAAATCCGGTACAAGCGCTCGATCCTGGGCGTCTTCTGGACCATGCTGAATCCACTGCTCACCATGCTCGTCCTGACGCTGGTTTTTTCTCGTCTGTTCCGCTTCTCGGTTGAAAATTACCCGGTCTATGTTTTGAGCGGCCTGGTGCTATGGAATTTTTTCTCCGCCTCGACCAGCGCGGCCATGAGCGAGTTGCTCTGGAGCGGCAGCCTGCTGCAGCGCATCTACGTCCCCAAAACAATCTTCGCGGTCTCGGCAGTAGGCAGCGGCCTGGTGAATTTGTTGCTTTCCCTGCTACCCTTGCTATTGATCGTCCTGATCAGCGGCGGTAAGCTGACTCCAGCGCTACTGGCACTGCCGATAGCAATCCTGTTTCTGGCAATTTTCACCCTCGGCCTGGGGCTTTTGCTTTCCACCGCCGCAACCTATTTTGCTGATACCATCCCGGTCTATGAAGTCATCCTGATGATCTGGCTCTACCTGACGCCAGTCTTTTACCCGGCCGACATCTTACCGGATCGCCTTGCTGCCCTCTTGCAATTCAATCCAATCAGCGTCTTTCTGACCCTCTTCCGCCAGCCGATTTACGCCGGGGTAATTCCAGGTTGGAATATATGGCTGGCTGCAGCCGGTTTCGCTTTCGCAGCTCTGCTGGCCGGTGGGGCTCTATTCACCGCTCACCTGGATGATTATGCCTACCGAATCTGAGCGCAGCCCGTCCGGTGCGGTAATCCAGTTTGAGCATGTCTCCGTCCGCTACCGGGTGCCCCACGAGCGCCTGTCGGGGTTGAAGGAATATGCCATTCGCTCGCTGCAGCGCCGGATCCAGTACCAGGACTTTTGGGCGCTCCAGGATGTCAGTTTCACAGTCCAGGCTGGCGAGGTATTCGGAATCATTGGCCGCAATGGCGCCGGTAAAAGCACCCTGCTGAAGGTCATTGCCCGGGTGCTCAAGCCAGTACAGGGACGCGTGATGGTGCGCGGCCGGGTGGCGCCGTTGCTTGAGTTGGGCGGTGGGTTCCATCCCGAGCTGACCGGCCGGGAAAACATCGCCCTGAACATGGCCTTGCTTGGTTTCTCGCGCCGCGAGACCGCTGCCCACTTTGCCTCAATTGTCGATTTTGCCGAGCTGGGCGATTTCATCGACGCTCCCCTGCGCACCTATTCGACCGGCATGGTTGCCCGGTTGGGTTTTTCGGTCGCCACCTGTTTCCGGCCGGACATCTTATTGGTAGACGAGATTCTTTCGGTCGGAGACAGCGCTTTTCAAAAAAAGTGTCTCGCCCGGATGGAGCAGTTTCAACGCCTCGGCACCACCCTCGTTATCGTCTCGCACAGCCTGGAAGCATTGGAAAACCTGGCGGCCTTCAGCGGCGGGCGAGGCTTGCTCCTTGAGAAAGGCCGCCCCAGTCTGCTCGGCTCTTTGCCGCAGGTCATCACACAATATCACCGCCCCGCCCCGGCGTTCGCCGCTCAGCCTGCCGAGACGATATCCGACCCTTCCCCCGAAGATTCCCCACCCGAGTTCGCCCCAGCGCTTCTTCCCGCCGTTCCAGATGGACCCGCCCGCCTGCCAGAAACCGGCAAGATCTACCCTACCCAGGCCATCTTCGATGTCCAGGCCGGTTCCTTGCTCGCCTGGATCACCCTTGACCTCAATTCACCTGCCAAAGAGGCCGTGATCGCCCACACCGACGACAGCCGTTTCGTCTTGTATATTAGCCTGCGCTATTCCACCCCGCTGCAGAAATTTATCCGCTGCCTGACCGCCCGGGCCGGCGGCAACCAGCGCGCTGCAGCCAATCAG
>CAZAGA010000400.1:0-3247 GCA_964484335.1 uncultured Anaerolineaceae bacterium | reverse complement strand
TCGGACTGGCTGGCGCACAACCGTTCCAGCGCCGGAGCCGCCTATACCTCCGAGCTGGCCCGCCACTTTCGCTGGTTCCCATCCACTGGAGTAAAAGCATGAAAATTCCCGAATCCATTCGCACGCTGATCGAATCCGGCTGCCCCGCCCATTTTGTCACCCTCAACCGCGACGGCAGCCCCCACCTGACCCTGGTCTGGGTCGGCCTGCAGGGCGATGAAATTGTCGCCGCCCATCTGGTCGCCAACCAGAAAGTCAAAAACCTCCGCCGCAACCCGCAGGTAGCCATCTCGCTCCAGTCGCCCAGCAAGAGCGCCCTCGGCCTGACCGAATATGCTGTCCTGTATGGAAAAGCCTATCTCGAGCCAGGCGGCGCCCCTGAGCTGCTCCAGAAGCTGGCTTACGTCTACTTGGGCCCAGGGATCAAATTCCCGCCGATGGAAAACCCCCCGTTGGGCTTCATCACCCGGGTCACCGTCGAGCGCATCGCCGGCGTCGGACCCTGGACCGGCCGGGCGGTCTAAAATTACCGGCCAGCGGGGCTGTCCAAACGCTCTTTTTGGACAGCCCCGCTGGAGTTATTCTAGCGCCTGGATGGTTAGCAACGGACAACAATCCGGGCAATTTTTTCGGGCTTGCTTTCTTCCAACCAAACCGTGAGCACCAACCGCTCTTTGCAAGCTCGTAAGACGATCTCGCCGATCGCCTTTTCGCGATTCCTGATCAGTCGCCGGTCGGTGCACGAAGCCATTACAAAGCCGACAAAATCGCCGAAGCAATCGAAAATCACTTCGCAGACTTTACCGGTAAATTCGTGCCCTTCCTCGGGAACGATCTGGATCGGCGGCGCGCCTTCCAAAGAAGGTTCGATCTCGGCCGAGTTTCCACCCAACCCATCCACCCGGTCGGCAATGTAGCCAACGTACCGTTTGAGCACCGCGTACCAGCGGTTATCAGGCGTCATCGCCGCCAGGCGCCATTTCATCACCGCCAGCGTGTTTTCTTCGGGGAAGAGCAGCGTCTCTTGGGTTTTGACCGGAATTTTAATTTGGAAGGTACCGGTGACGTAGCGCCAGTTTTGCATTACCTGGGTTGTGGTAATCGCCATTGCTCCCGCTGCTGCTGGTGTATCAGTCGCTTTGGGCTCTTTAGGTGCAGCCAATCGCGTCAACCCGCCAAAATCCTGGCGCCGGGTTCGGATCCTGCGGACGATGATATTAAACTCCTGCCCTTTGACGACATTGGGTGGTAGATCGATGGTGATCAAGCCGGCTATGTTCGCATCCAGGCCGCTTGGGATCGGGATATAGGTCAGGCCGCGGGTTACCTGGCATTGCAGCGTATTCGCCTCCGGGGCAGACAGGTGGTGCGTGGCATACAACCGGGAAGCCATCGCTAGCACCTGTGCAGTATCCACCTGTGGCCAGTAGATACTGGCAACGCTTTCCAGCGGTGTATTCCCCCAATCGATCATCAGCTCATCCGGGTAATCCAGCAACCAGCCGGGTTTCTCAGCCACCGCTGGGCTCGGTCGCAGGTCGAAGGTTTGTGGAATCCGATGCGTGGCTGCCGTTCCGGGGTTGTTGGATTGCGTGATCTGCAGGTTCCGTTGCGCCAGCTTGTCGCAGTTCTCTGGGTTCCTCGTGATACCACCGGCATTGATGATCGGCGCCTGGTCATAGGCAATTTGCGCCACAATACAATGATGCGTTCCAACCAGCAGTGCCGGGACTGGGATGCTGTTAATCCGGTAGTTCGAATCGTACACGTTCAAGAAGCAGCCGAAATAAGCCCAGGCGGCATCGCCGGAAGGTATCTGAATTGTCCGGTTATTGATGCCATTGCTCCCGAGCTCCGGGTTATTCGGATCGTTAAAATCGGGGCTGTAGCCGGTGGCAAAAAACGGCAGGGTGTGGTAACCAGGCGCGGGCAGCGGAGAAGCCGGCAGGTTGTTCGAGTTCAGGTTGCTCAGGTAGGTGGAGGCTGGTTGGTAATCCGTATCCGCCGACTGGGTGCACCACAATCGGAAGAAAACCTTCACATTTTGAGCCTGACCGGTCGGGCCGATCGACCCTCGCAAGCGGACTCGTGCAATTGCAAAATGGTAGTTCTTGGCTACCACCGGCGGCCAGAGCTGGACTGTGATGGGTGTGACCGATGCCCCTTGGGTCAGCGCATCCGCCTGGTCAGGAATCAGCGAAGTGAATGGATCGACTCCGCTTGGGTTCGAGTAGTTGCTGTTCAGGTGATTTAATAGTTGCTGAATATACTCGTACGCTCCGAGGATGTTATCGTTGTTGAACTGTGGGCCGCCGGTCACTGGCGTATCCTGAATGGCTGGTGAAGCGGTAAACAAGCGCAGGTCCTGGCTCAACCAGAAGGCATTATCATGCGCTGGATCGACATTGGTGAAATAGGGATTCGCGCCCGACAACAGCTCAAACAAGGTCGCGGCGCTGAACAGGGTGCCGGCGATCGTCATCGCGGCCAGTAACGTCTTGTGCTGTGGCGGATCGCCCGGGTTGGGGAAGCTGGTAAAGGCTGCCGCAGTGAAGTGGATATCGTAGGGGAAACAAATCCGTTGCGGTGTGTACAGCTCTGCCGGCAGCTCATATTCAGGCCCGCCGCTTTTTGGGGTCAGAGTGATGCCAGCGGTTGTGTTGAAAGCACCCGACAGCGCCGGGGTGAGCGGGGTTGGCTGGTTAATCGAAAGCTGATTGATCGTAAAGCCTTCCAGCGCCACCCAAAACGCTTCTGGAAAGTTTCCACCGCTATCCGCAATGACGTCCATTACCTCGTCTTTCCCAAACGAGCTTTTATTGGTGATGAAGTAGAGGTATTGGTTCACGTTCCGGTAATACAGGTAGACCACCCCGTCCGGTGAGGCGTTGCTCACCACCAGGCAGTGCTGGCCGTTATCGGTCACCCTATCGTTCACCTGCCAGTTAATCGTCGCATCCGTATCCACGTTCACCGGGCTGGTAGCTGTGCGCAGTAGAATTTCGATGTCGTACATGGCGGTCAGCGCCGTATTGGGATAGTCTGAAAAGGCCTTGAAATCATAACATTCCAGGGTCTCACAAGCCCAATCCAGTTCGTTGACATTGTTGACCGCCAGGTCGGCGCTGGGAAAGCCAGTGAAGGATGACAGGTAACTGAACGAAGTTCCCGACTGGCCAGTGAGGGTCATGATGCCTTCCAGGACATCTCCCGGGTTGACTCGGATCAAGGAACCATGCAGCGCATT
>CAZAGA010000399.1:0-3252 GCA_964484335.1 uncultured Anaerolineaceae bacterium | reverse complement strand
ACCCGATCGACAAACGGCCCCAGGTAGCCGCCGAAATAGATCGTGGCGGCAATCGCCGCAACAGCGATCATTTTGATATATTCGGCCATAAAAAACAGGGCGAATTTCATCCCAGAATACTCGGTATGGTAGCCAGCGGTTAGCTCTTGCTCGGCTTCAGGCATGTCGAACGGCGCCCGGTTGACTTCTGCCAGGGTGGCGATCAGGAAGATCAGCGCACCGAGCGGCTGGAAGAAGGCATACCAACCCTGGGACGCCTGGTCCTGCACGATTTTAAACAAATTCATCGAGCTGGAAGCCAGGATCGGGCCAATGAAAGACAGGCCCAGGGCAAGCTCGTAGCTGATCATCTGTGCGGTAGAGCGAATGCCGCCCAGGGTAGCGTATTTATTGTTCGAAGACCAACCTGCCAGCACGATCCCATAGACCGAGATTGAGGCCACCGTGGTGATATAGAGAACGCCCAGGTTGCTGTTGCCAGCAACCGAGAGATCAACCGTCCGGCCAAACAGCTCAATCGGCGGCCCGAAGGGGACAACCGCCATGATGATCAAGGCTGGTACCACGGTGACGATCGGCGCCAGGATGAAGATCAGCTTATCGGCTTCGGCCGGGATCAGCTCCTCTTTAAAAATAAGCTTGATCCCATCCGCCACCGGCTGGAGCAGGCCGAACGGACCGGCGCGGTTGGGCCCGATGCGCACCTGCATGCGGGCCAGGACCTTGCGCTCGTAGAGCGTCAGGTAGGCAAAACCGGTCAGGCCGATAGCAATCAGGACGACGGCTTTGATAGTCCATTCGATGAAGGAAGCTAGGTCCATATTTCCATCCGTTACATATGAGTGACTCGTTCTGCCAGCAGGACTTCGACGATGACGGGTTCTTCGATCGAGAGTCCAAAACTGCGCGGGACGAGCAGAATCCGCTCGGGTACTTGCGGGTCGAGATGGACGGTGGCCACGGAAGGATTGCCGCCCTGCGGGCTGATCCGCACCGAAGCTTCAGCTGGGAGACGCATCCGTTCCGCATCGAGAGGATTGATAACGACGAAGGGAGTCGGGACGCGCGCTTCCAGCAGGGTGGAGGCCTTGAGCGTCGTGCCCTCATCGTACAGGCGGGTGATCGGGACGGCCAGCAGGCCCAGGCGGGGAAATTCGACTTCTGGCAGGCTTGGCCAGCTCAAATTGGCCGCCTGAGCGCTCAAGGGCAGCGGAATACCCAATCCGTGCCGGTTTTCATAAGTCGTGCCGCCATAATACATATCGCTGCGTCCGATAATCGGCCACTGTTCGGTCACTTCAGCCAACTGCCGATAAGATAAGCCGGAGAAGGGGTTGCCGCCTGGGATGGTTTTCTGAGCCAGGCGCTCAAAGATCTTGATCGCAAAGCGGCCATCGATCGGCTGGTTCATTTTTTCGGACAGGCGGGCGGTGATGGTGAAATCTGGCAGGGCGCCTGGCCGTTCTGGGATGGCCGGGTAAAAACGTTGGACGCGCCGTTCTCCATTAGTATAGGTGCCCTCTCGCTCAGCCCACGAGCGGGCCGGCAGGACGACATCCGCCAGGCGGGCGGTGGCGGTCAGGTAAAGATCCTGGACGACGACAAAACCGCTGGGCGAGAAGCCAGTCGGGTCGTCACCAGCCGGATCGACCGCGACCAGGTACAGGGCCGGCGCTTGCTGCATGGCCTGGCCCAGGCCAGGGTTGGCGCGCCAGCCGATCTCCCAGGCGCCCTGGTCATTGGCCCGCCGCCAAACCCCAATCAAGCCATTGTTGGGCCGACCGGCGTGGCCGCTGACCAATAGCAGGTTAGCGCAGGCTTGCGCCAGGGCTTGGGTGCCGGCCAGGCCAGCGCCCTCGCTGCCATAGAAGACCACCAGGTTTTGCGCCTCGACCAGCAGCCGGGAAGCAGCTTGCAGCTCGGGGCTGCGCTCCAGGTTTTGGACGGCCTGAGGTAGGTTCGGCCGCTTGGATGAAACCTGGTTGAGCAAGGCCAGCACCGCCGCAGCTTCGCTGCCGTAAGGATAGCGGACAACCTGGGTGGCGTGCGCTTCCAGC
This sequence comes from uncultured Anaerolineaceae bacterium, assembly GCA_964484335.1. Taxonomy (GTDB): domain Bacteria; phylum Chloroflexota; class Anaerolineae; order Anaerolineales; family UBA4823; genus CAZAGA01. Next base: position 1,195 of record CAZAGA010000399.1, on the reverse strand, counting down.
TTGGTCGCGCGTGGGTTCATCACCACCAGGCTCGCGCCGCGTTTTTCCGCCTGGTTGACCCGCAGCCACCAGACCGGCGCTTCTTCTTCCAGGTCGCTGGCCACCACCAGGATGGCGTCGCCCCTGCCCAGGCTGCCCAGGTTACTCTCCGGGGGCAAGCCCACTGAGCGAGTCAACTCGCCGCCAGCGAGATTGGTATACAGCGCTGCCTGGCTACCGGTCAGCTCGCTAAATTCTTTCAACGTGAACAAATCTTCATTCGAAAGCCGCCCACCGGCCACTGTCAGCAGGTTGGATCCGGCCTGGCTGAAGCGCTCAGCCGCTGCCGCCAGGGCCTCTTCCCAGGAGGCTGGGGTCAGTTCACCGTTCTTGCGCACCAACGGCTGGCTCAGCCGTTCGCTATCCTGGGCGTAGTGGTAGCCAAAGCGGCCTTTGTCGCAGATCCAGATTTCGTTAACCGCTTCATTCTGGCGTGGCATAGTCCGCTTGATCAGGATTTCTCCGCCCGCTGCAGCTTCGCGGCGTACGTTCAAAGTGGTATTGCAGCCCACCGGACACTGGGTACACAGCGAAGCGCCAGCCTTTAGCTCCCAGGGGCGGGCTCGGAAGCGGAAATCAGCCGTGGTCAGCGCGCCAACCGGGCAGATATCGGTGGTATTGCCCGACCAGTACGAGTCAAACCCGGGCTCAGAGTAGGTAGCAATTTCAATCCGCCGGCCGCGCTGGTGGAAACCGATCACCGGGTCTTCCGCAATCAGGTCCTGGAAGCGGACGCAGCGGCCGCACTGGATACAGCGCTCACGATCCAGGTAGATCAGCTCGCCGAGCGGAACGTGCTTGGCAAGGTGCATTTTGTCGCTGTATTCGAAGCGGCTTTCGCCGGGCCCCCAGGCCATGGTCAGGTTTTGCAGGGGACATTCGCCGCCTTTATCGCACACCGGGCAGTCGAGCGGGTGCGAGGTGAGCAAAAATTCAAGGATATCTTTGCGGGCATCGGTCACTTTTTTGCTCAGCCCGTCCACCACCATTCCCTCGCTAACCGGCATGGTGCAGGCGGTTTCCAGCTTGGGACCGAACTGGATCTTGGGCGATCCATCCGCTTCCAGCACCGGTTGTCCAGTGGCCCGGTCGATTACTGGCCGGCCGATATCCACCAGGCACATCCGGCACATCCCGACCGGCTCCATCTTCGGAT
>CAZAGA010000398.1:0-3274 GCA_964484335.1 uncultured Anaerolineaceae bacterium | reverse complement strand
GCAGGGTGCTGCCGATGATCTTATATTCCATGCCGGTCATGCCCTGCCCGCTGGCTGTGACGGTGGCGTCGGGCAGGTCGAGGCGTTGGACGGGGAACTGGTTGCTCATTTGGTGGCTCCAATCTTATTATGTAGAGAAGGGTTGAGATACCCTGTATTATAAAGGATGGTCTGCTTTCCTTAATGCGAAAAAGGTTTGTTTTGAAAATTCGGGCTGACCGAATTTTCAAAACAAACCTTTTTCAATTCTATACCCTGGCGGAGAGGGAGGGATTTGAACCCTCGTTCCCTTGCGGGAAACACGCTCTCCAGGCGTGCGCGCTAGGCCAGACTACGCGACCTCTCCGAGCTTGTTCCGGCGTTTGGCCGGTTAGCGTGGGGGATTATACTACAGAGTGCAGGTTTTCTCAAACAAGCCGCGGGCTACCCTGGGAACATTTTCTCACTCAACTCAGGCGCATAGCGTGCGACCATGTCGGATGAAATCCCGTTTTCCCGGCAGATCTCGGCATACAGGTCGGCGCTGGGACGCTTTTTGCGAGCCTGGCTGTCAACATCTAGCTCCCAAAGCCCAAAGCGCAGGTTCCAACCTTCATCCCATTCAAAATTATCGACCAGGGTCCAGTAGAAATAGCCTTTGATCGGAAAATTCTCATTCACTGCGCGCCAGGCCTGGTGGAGATGCTCGAGAATGTAGCGCGGACGGAGGTGGTCTTCGGGGTCTTCGGTTCCGTTTTCGGTGATGATCATCGGCAGCCCAAAGCCGTTGGCCCATTTCAGCACTTCGCCAAAGCCGAGCGGGTCGTGGGTGATGAAATGATTGGGGCTGTGCTCAACATTCTCTGGGAGTGAGCGTCGCATGAAAGCGTTTTTCGGATTGAAGGCAAAGCCGATTTGCTCGCGGGTGTAGTAGTTGACACCCAGGAAATCGAGCGTCTTTTTAACTTGCGGCAGGTCCTTGCGGTAAGCCGATAGGCGAACCTGGCCGGTGGTGAGGGCGCGCGGGAACAGGTCGTTGAGGATGCTGTTGTACAGCCCGGCGAGCAGGCGGTCGAGCGGTGAGATGCTACGGGCTGGCAGGAGCGGGCGGACGTGGTGGGCGATGCTGACCCGGGCGGTCGGTTGGATTTTGTGGATTTCGTGGTAGGCAGCGGCATGGGCCTGGGTCAGGTTGAGCATAACCTGGAAGGTCTTGCCCAGGTCTTGCTCGCCGGGAGGAAAATTCCCGATCAGGTAGGAGTTAATCGCCAGGCCGTTGGGCTCGTTGAGGGTGATCCAGTAGCTGACGTATTCTTTCATCGCCTCAACTACTTTACGGGTATAAGCGGCGAACCATTCGATGGCTTGCGGGTTGGACCAGCCGCCTTTCTCGGCAAACCAAAGTGGATCGGTGAAGTGATGCAAGGTGACCATCGGCAGCATTCCTCGCTCGTGCAGGCCGCGCAGCATGTCGCGGTAACGGTCGATGGCGGTTTCATCCCAGCGGTCGGGGGTAGGCTGGATGCGCGCCCATTCGATGGACAGGCGGTGAGCGTTTTGGTTGGCGTTGGCCGCCCGGTCGAAATCCTCTTTCCAGCGGCCACGCCACCAATCGCAGGCCAGGCCGGATTTGTGTCCGCCGCGAATACGTCCAGGGCGTTGTTCCCAGGCCCACCAGTTGCTGTTGGTGTTGTTGCCTTCGACCTGGTGGGCAGCAGTGGCGCAACCCCACAGGAAGCCACGTGGAAAATGAAAGCTCGCTTGTGCCATGCTACTCCTCAAAGGGTGGGTTATCAGGCGGGTTACCGGCAGTTGGGCTACAGCCGGCGCTTCAGCCTAATCAGCTCTGCTCCAATTGTAGCAAATCAGACAGGGTTTTGTCGTATAATCTTTTTCATGAGCGAGGTTTTCATCATTTCGGCGGTACGCAGCCCGATTGGGATTGGAAAACCCGGTGGGGCGTTGTCATCCCTGGCCCCGGTTGACTTGACTGCCCAGGTGATGCAGGCCGCCGTCGCCCAGGCAGGGGTTGAGCCAGGGCAGGTCGAGGATGTGATCTGGGGCTGTGTGACTGCGATTGGCGACCAGGGGGCTAACTTGGCGCGCCTGGCAGCGCTGCAGGCTGGTTTTCCGCCGCACGTACCGGGGGCGACGCTCAACCGGATGTGCGGTTCGAGCCAGCAGGCGGTGCATTTTGCTGCCCAGGCGATCCTTTCCGGAGATATGGACCTGGTTATGGCGGGTGGGACGGAGATGATGTCGCACCAGCCGTTCGGCGCGGATTATCCTCAAGCCTGGCCGGTGGATTTTCCCTATCTACTGGTGCACCAGGGGATCAGCGCCGAGATGATGGCGGAGAAATGGCAGCTTAGCCGGGAAATCCTGGATGATTACGCCTACCAGTCGCACCGGCGGGCAATGCAAGCCATGGAGCAAGGTTATTTTACGAGACAAATCCTGCCCATCCAACTGGCGGAAGGGCGGGTTATCGCTGCGGACGAAGGGGTGCGCCGGCCGCCGGACCGGGCGAAAATGGCCACCTTGAAGCCGGTTTTCAAGGCGGATGGAGTGATCACTGCTGGCAACTCAAGCCAGGTCAGCGATGGGGCCGCGGCGTTGCTGTTGGCCTCCGCCCGGGCGGTTGGGCGTTATAACCTGGAAGCGCGCGCGCGGGTGGCTGGTCGCCTGGTTGTTGGTTCTGACCCGGTACTGATGCTGGATGGGCCGATCGCCGCAACGCGCCAGATTTTGAAAAAAGCTGGCCTGGAATTGGATGCCATCGATGTGATTGAAGTTAATGAGGCGTTTGCCTCGGTTGTACTGGCCTGGGCGCAGGAACTGGGAGCCGACCTGGAACGGGTCAATCCGAACGGCGGGGCGATTGCCCAAGGGCACCCGTTAGGTGCGACCGGGGCGATCTTAATGACCAAGCTAGTAAATGAGTTAGAACGCCGCCGGGCTGGTTATGGCCTGCAAACCATGTGCATCGGCCACGGGATGGCCACCGCAACCTTATTGGAGAGGATTTAGAAATCGATATGTTGCATTCCATTTACCTGGCCCTGGGCACCAACTTGGGCGACCGGCTGGATAATTTTCGGCGTGCTTACCAGGCATTAGCGCCGGAAATCAAAATTACGGCCAGCTCGCCGGTTTACCAAACCCCACCCTGGGGGTATACAGACCAGCCGGACTTTTTAAACCAGGTCGTCCAGGCAGAGACGGAACTGGAGCCGCAGGAGTTGATCACTTTCTTGAAGCGCCTGGAGTGGGAGCTTGGCCGCCGCCCGGGTCT
>CAZAGA010000397.1:0-3278 GCA_964484335.1 uncultured Anaerolineaceae bacterium | reverse complement strand
ATTCTCGCCAACCATTCCAGTCCATGCGCTGGCTTTCCCGGTGAGTGTTAGAATTACTTATCGAGTCGTTGGTGCCTCCTTTTGTACAGGTTTGGTGATTGGAAATTATACCCCATTCTCCAGGCGGAGGCCGGAAGGCTGCCCGCTCAAGGCGCCGAAAGTGTCATCTACGTTACCAGGGTTTTAGCTGATGAATTTACCCGAATTAAGCGACTTGCTTGAGCTTGCCAAACAAAAGCGCCTCCGTTTCACCGATGACCTGGAAGAGACCTTCCAGGATTACTTCTTTGAAAACTTTCTGTGGATCAATCGGATCGGCTTGCTGATGGGGCTGATTTTATGGTGCTTGTTCGGTCTGATTGACCTGATAGGGGCGCCGCTATCGTATCGCCAAGCCTGGTTGATCCGCTATGGTATGGGCGCACCAGTCATCATCCTGGTCATCCTGACTACTTTTCGCCCAATTTACCGTCAGATGATGCGCCCTCTGTCTGCACTGGTCACCTTGACCGCCGGCCTGGGGGTGATTGCGATTGTCCGCCTGGCGCAGCCCACTGAACCAGCCAACCTGTATTACATTTTCGGGTTGATGGTGATCCTGGTTTTCTTGTACACTGTACCAGGTACCCAATTTGGCCTGGCGTTAGTGGTCACGCTGCTATTACTGGCTATCCAACCGCTGGCCTATCTGCTACGCTTTGATGGCTCAATCACTACTAACCTAGGCCCCAGGCTAATCATCAGCAACGCATTCTTGGTTACCCTGGGGATTGTCGGCCTGATCGGCCTGTATTTTTTCGAGCTTTCCATCCGCCGTAATTTCATCCAACGCCTGATTATTCAGAAAGAAGAAGATCGCTCAAACGCGTTACTACTAAATGTGCTGCCAGCCCCGGCCGCCGAGCGCTTAAAGCGCGGCGAGCGGATTGCAGATTACTATCCGGCGATTAGTGTCTTGTTCGCGGACATCGTTGGGTTTACCCCGCTCTCCGCCCATCTTTCCCCAGACCAGGTTGTGAATCTGCTAAACGTAGTCTTTTCCAGTTTTGACCGGCTGACCGAACAGTCAACCCTGGAAAAAATCAAGACGATCGGCGATGCCTACATGGTAGTTAGCGGGTTACCCGTCGCACGCCCAGACCATGCACAGGTCCTGGCCAGCCTGGCGCTCGAAATGCAGGCAGAAATCAGCCGCCTGGAGGTTGATGGTGTACGTAATTTGCAGGTTCGCATTGGCCTGCACAGCGGCCCGGCTGTCGCCGGGGTGATCGGCTGGAATAAGTTTGCCTATGACCTGTGGGGTGACACCGTCAATACAGCCAGCCGGATGGAAAGTCACGGCCTACCCGGTAGAATCCAGGTTAGCCAGACCACTTACGAGCTCCTGAAAGATCAATTCCAGTTCGAAGCGCGCGGCGAGATTGAAGTCAAGGGCAAGGGAAAAATGTGCGCATATTGGCTGATCAGGAAGAATTTGCCTGAACAATCAATCGAAAACCTGCTGCCTTCTATATAGCATCTCCCCTTCCAAGACATGTTGGTTAAATTTGTCATACAAGTTAGCGCCAGACGAAGTGCCGAAGTATAATAGAGAGGAGGTCCTTCTCCGGGCGACCGGCTGAATCACTAAAATTGAAAGGAACCCCTTTTCTCATGCCTGAGGACGTCTCTCCAACCTTCCCGCAGGTCCAGGCCAGTTCCCATTATTGCTTCGTGTGTGGAGTGGCCAACCCGGCTGGGTTACATATTCGTTTTTTTGAGTCAGCCCCTAACGAAGTCAGCGCCGAAATCAAATTACCAGCTCATTTCCAAGGTTATCCTGGGATTACCCATGGCGGGATCATCGCGGCGATGCTAGATGAAGCTGCTGGCCGCTCACATATGGGCCTGAGCGATAAACCACGCTTCATGTTCACCGCCAGCCTGAAAATTCGTTATCGTCGGAATGTCCCCACCGAACAACCACTCCGTCTGGTCGGCAAAGCCGGAGCCAGCAAAGGCCGCATGGCCGAGGCCACCAGCGCAATTTTCAACCTGGAGGGTGAATTGCTGGCTGATGCCGAAGCCATCCTGGTGGATGTTCCGGACCACATGATCAACGGATCAGATCTAAGTGCGCTTGGGTGGCGCGTATATTCCGAGGCTGAATTAGCCGAATATCAAACCAAATAAAAAAGGAGACCACTGATGATCATTGAATACAATCGCCCACAAACGATCGCGGAGGCCTTGAAGCTGTTGGAAAGGACCGAGCCGGTCAGCGTGCCGTTGGCAGGGGGGACGGCAATCAACCGCACGGGTGAACAGCCAGTGGCTGTGGTAGACTTGCAGGCCCTGGGACTGGATAAAATCACCCCGCGCGGCAGCAGTCTTGAGATCGGGGCGATGGTCACCCTGCAGGCGCTGCTCGAGGCGTCGATACCAGAAAACCTGCAGCGCGTCATCAGGCAAGAAACTACCCATAACCTGCGCCAGGCAGGAACGATCGGTGGCCTGCTGGTTGCCGCAGGTGGGCGCTCACCGCTGCTGACAGCTTTGCTGGCCTTGGATACAGTCCTGACAATTTTGCCAGGTCCCCAGCAAGTTTCTTTGGGCGACTTTCTGCCCGCCCGCGCCGAACGTCTGCACAGCCGTTTGATCAGCCAGGTGTCTATCCCGCTTGCTCCCCGCCTGGTTTTTGAATCGGTCGCTCGCACCCCGGCTGATCTGCCAATCGTTTGCGTGGCCGCTGCCCGTTGGCCTTCTGGCCGGACTCGCCTGGCCCTGGGTGGCTTTGGTAAAATCCCTTCCCTGGCCATGGATGGCTCAGAAACCGCTGGCGCTGTATATGCCGCTCACAACGCCTACAGCGAAGCCGCCGATGAATGGGCGACTGCCGAATACCGCGCCGAAATTGCCGGCATCCTGGCCGGCCGCTGCACGAAGATTTTGGAAGATTCGCGCTAATCCTTAGCACGCCAGCCGCCTGAACGACCGAGGACTTTACCCATGCTAAACTATGGTTTCGAGTTAGTAATGGAGCGGGAAATCCCTGAAATCAACACCCGCGCCCGCCTGTACCGGCATCAAAAATCTGGGGCTCGCCTGTTGTCAATGGAAAACGCTGACGAGAACAAAGTTTTCGGCGTGACCTTCCGCACCCCTCCGGCTGACTCAACCGGCATCGCTCATATTATGGAGCATGCGGTCTTATGCGGCTCGCGCAAATACCCGCTCAAAGAACCCTTCGTCGAATTGATGAAAGGCTCCCTGAACACCTTCCTGAACGCCTTTACCTA
>CAZAGA010000396.1:0-3280 GCA_964484335.1 uncultured Anaerolineaceae bacterium | reverse complement strand
CGCCGCGCTGCAGACCTATTTCGCTCATTTATGGAGCGCCCAGGACCAATCGGCCAAGATCGGCCCGCAGACCTGGAAAGCGCTCCATCCTGAGGCGTTTGGTCGGGTCGAATGGGAAGCGGCCTTGGACCCGCAAACCGGTTTCCTGGCGCTCTACCGGCATATGTTCGGTGAGCCTGGCCAGCGTGCTGCGCAGGTCGAGCCACTGGCCCCGCCCAACCTGCGCCAGCCTGCGTTGCAGTTGCCGTTCGAGCCAGGCCGCCTGTGGAGCTTCACCAGCGGGCCGCATAAGGCCTGGGAGCGAGAAGGCTCGCTGGCCGCGCTGGATTTTGCGCCGGCCAGCGAAAAGACCGGCTGCCTGGAAACCGATGCCTGGGTGACGGCAGTTGGCGCTGGGCAAATTGTGCGCGTTGGGAAAGGCCTGGTGATACAGGACCTGGATGGCGTTGCGCCGAGCGACGGCCTGGAGCAGACCGGTTGGGCGATCCTGTATATGCATATTGCTGAGCAGGACCGGGTGGCGTTGGGGACCCGGTTGAAAGCTGGGGAGCGCATCGGACGCCCTTCTTGCGAAGGCGGTCCGGCGACCGGCACCCACCTGCACCTGGCGCGCAAGTATAATGGGGTTTGGATCGCGGCAGGAGGCAAGATCCCGTTTATAATGGATGGCTGGAAGGTCCAGGCTGGCTCGAAGCCGTATACGGGCTGGTTGGTGAAAGAGGGCGAGATGGTGCTCGCCCAGCCGTATGCTTCTTACCTGACTCATATCCGCCGGCCGGGCCCGGCCGCACCGGAGCAGCGGCCCTTGGATGGTACCCTTGAACCTTAGTTTACGCATGCGGAAGGTTTCTGGCTGGCTGAGCCTGCTGCTGGCCTTCAGCCTGGCAGCCAGCGGCTGCGCTGGGGGAGCAGGGCGTTTTGAAGCGCCGGCCGCTGCGGAACAGGCCGCGCCTGCGGTTACGCCCACTACCCCGTTGATCACACCTTTCCCCACCCGGCCGCTCTACCAGCCGGGCGAGCTGGTCGATTATGTCGCCCAAACCGGCGATACCTTGCCCCAACTGGCCAGGCGCTTTAACACCAGCGTAGCCGAGATCCTGGCTGCCAATACCTTCATTCCCCCCACAGCAACCAGCATGCCCCCAGGCATGCCGATGAAGATCCCGATCTATTACCTGCCGCTGTGGGGATCGCCCTATAAAATCCTGCCCGACAGTTTGTTTGTCAACGGGCCCTCTCAGATTGGCTTTGATACGCGTGGCTACGTGGCTGGGTATCCTGGCTGGTTGAGCCGCTACCGCGAATACGCCGCGGACGCCAATCGTAGCGGCGCAGAGATCGTGGAATACATTGCGCAGAAGTTCAGCCTCAGCCCGCGCCTGCTGCTTGCGATCCTGGAATACCAGGCTGGGGCGCTAAGCCAGCCCGAAATCCCAGCCGGCCTGGGGGAGACCATGCTGGGCTACCAGAGCTGGACCCACGCGGGTCTTTTTTTACAGCTCAATTGGGCGGCTGATCGGCTCAATCATGGTTATTATGGCCACCGCACGGCGCTGCTGTTGGAAATTGAGCACCAGGATGGCCGGCTGGAACGTTTTGATCCCTGGCTGAATTCCGCCACAGCCAGTTTACATTACTATTTCAACCTGCTTTACCTGCCTGATCGTTATGCCCTGGCTATTGCGCCGGAGGGCTTTGCGCGGGTATATCAGAGCTTGTTTGGCGACCCGTGGCAGAATGACCAGGCGCACATCCCCGGCAGCCTGCTCCAGCCCGAGTTCGTCCTGCCGTTCGAACCAGGCAGCGTCTGGGCTTACACCGGCGGGCCGCACACTGCCTGGGGCAAGGGGCAGCCATACGCCGCGATCGACTTTGCGCCTCCGTCGGTCGCCAGCGGCTGCCAACCTACCGCTGAATGGGCGACAGCCATCGCTTCGGGCTTGGTCGTGCGCTCGGAGGTTGGCGAAGTGGTGCTCGACCTGGATGGCGATGGCGATGAGCGGACCGGTTGGAATATCTTTTACCTGCACCTGGCAACGGAAGGGCGCGCCCAGACCGGCGACTGGCTGGAACGCGGCAGCCGGATCGGGCATCCTTCCTGCGAAGGCGGTACTTCGACCGGTACCCATGTTCATATTGCCCGAAAATATAATGGCGAATGGATACCGGCCGAGGGGATGGCGGGCATCCTGGCGTTTGACCTGGAAGGATGGGTGCCACATAACGGCGACCAACCGTATGAAGGCACCCTGACCCGCAACACCCAGGTGGTGACCGCCTGCACCTGCTCGAACCAGGCCAGCTTTATCCAGACCGGGGCGCGCTGAACCTGGATGGCTAGATCGTGGGGGAAAAGTTATGGAGTAAATTGAGAGTTCAATATTATTAATATCAATATTGACATTCTTGAATATTTCAACTATAATTTTAATTGAGTATTCGATTGAATTAAAACTCGGAGCAGCCGATGAATATTTTACCTACTAAATGCCCTTTGTGCGGCGGCGACATCACCGTCACCCGGATTCACTGCCGAGATTGCGATAGCACGATCGAAGGCCGGTTTGAAGCCGGGCCTTTCAGCCAATTGACCCGCGAGCAGCTCGAGTTTGTCGAAACTTTTGTCCGCTGCGAGGGCAAGATTAACCGCATGGAGGATGAAATCGGCCTCTCTTACCCGACCATCCGCAACCGCCTGCACGAAATAATTCGCGCCCTGGGCTACGAACCTGGCCAACCGGAAGCCATTAACGCCATCGGCATCACCGACCTGGAGCGCCAGCGGATTCTGAACGACCTGGATAAAGGTCTGATCAGCGCGGTGGAAGCCATGCAGTTGTTGAAAGAAAGCTGAGGAAAATCATGAGCAAACAGCGTATCTCAACCAGTTTGGCCCCTGAAGTCGAAGTTGAGCGTATCGGCGGCAACCTGCAGGTGAAGGGCTGGGATGAGGCTGAAGTTGTCGCCCAGGCGGACCCACAAATATTGCACCTGGAAGAGCAGGATGATTCGGTTCGACTGAGTTGCGATGGGGATTGTGAAATTCGCCTGCCTTCAGGCGCTTCTCTGCACGTCGGCGAGGTGGCGGGCGAAGCGCGCCTGCGCTTTTTAGAAGATAGCCTGGCAGTGGATACCGTGCACGGATCGTTGTTCCTGCGCAACGTAGCCGAAACCCGGGTGGAAACCGTGCATGGCGAGGTCATGGCGCGCGGCATTGCAGGCGACCTGGCGATTGGCGCAGTCCATGGAAACCTGATCCTGCGCGACCTGCAAGGCTCCC
>CAZAGA010000395.1:0-3282 GCA_964484335.1 uncultured Anaerolineaceae bacterium | reverse complement strand
TGAAGCTGTATGTTGATATCGCACTGATTATAACTTCGATTGCTCTGACGATTAGTGTCGTTTTACAGAGCAAAGGTGCTGGTCTGGGTGGTTTGACCGGCGTGGATACGGGTGGTATTTTTGCTGCGCGGCGTGGCCTTGAGAAAACACTCTTCCGGATTACCATTATCCTGAGCGTAATTTTCTTTCTCCTGGCGACCCTTTCGGTTATCGTTCGCAGTTGATTAGTCTTTTCCATGCGCCTGAGGCCTGGCAGCCGGCGGATCCCCGGCAACCAGGCCTCAGGCGCTGAATTCTTGCCGGCGAATATCAAACCCAGGTACGCATTTTTCCTACTATAATAGGCAATGGGATCAGCCGGTAGTCCCATATTCCGCCGCTCCCTGTACCCATGAAAAAACTTCGTTGGCAAATCCTGGTCGTTGTTGTGGCTCTGGTTGCAATTGGGATAATCCTGTTTAGCCAGCAGCCTGCTTCGCTATTGCCTGGGGCAGCGCCAGCCCCGGCGCTTGAGCCAGCTCCTGGTGGCGTCTATACCGAAGCGCTGGTCGGACAAATCGGACGGTTGAATCCGGTGTTGGATTATTACAACCCCACCGATCGTTCGATTAATCGCCTGATCTATAGTGGTTTGATTCGCTTTGACGACCGCGGCCAGCCGCAGGGTGACCTGGTGGATGCCTGGGGGATTTCTAAGGACGGGCGAGTATTCACCTTTTCTCTCCGCCAGAATGCAGTCTGGCATGATGGTCAGCCGGTTACAAGCGAAGATGTCCTCTTTACTATTGACCTGTTGCGCGATGAGAATATCCCGATCCCCGCTGATCTGCGTGAATTCTGGGGCCAGGTCGAAGTTTTTGTTATTGACGAAAAGAACCTCCAATTTCGCCTGCCAGAGCCTTTCGCACCTTTCCTGGATTACTTAACATTTGGCCTGCTGCCGGTGCATATATGGGAGGGAGTTTCTCCGGAAGCCCTGCCAGATTCACAGCTCAGCCTTGCCCCGATTGGTTCAGGACCTTACAAATTCGACCAATTGCTGATCGATGACGGCCAGATCCAGGGTGTCCAGCTTTCTGCTTTTGCAAATTATTACCGCCAGCAGCCATATATTGACCAGATCGTATTTAAGTTATTTCCTGACTCTGCTTCCGCTCTGACAGCTTATCAACAGGGGGAAGTTCTAGGCATTGGCCAGATCCCGTTTGACTTGCTCCTCGCGGCGCTGAAAGAACGTGACCTGGCTGTTTATACCGGTCGCCAGCCGCGCCTCGGCCTGATTTACTTGAACCTGGATCAGCCCACATTGCCATTCTTCCAGGATGCCGATCTGCGCCGGGCGCTGTTGATGGGCCTCAATCGCCAGCGGATGATCGATCGCTTATTAGGATCGCAGGCTGTTCTGGCGGATGGCCCAATTCTCCCTGGCACCTGGGCTTATTACGATGGGATTGAGCGAATTGAATATAACCCGGATCAGGCATTGAACATTATCCGGGATGCGGATTACACCATCCCGGCTGAGGGTGGCGAAGTTCGTTCGAAGGACGGTATTCAGTTTGCTTTTGAGTTGGTTTACCCGGATCAGGAACCCTATCCCCAAATAGCGCAGTCGATTGCAGCAGACTGGGCCAGGCTGGGGGTTAAAGCTACATTGAAGGCGGTCACCTATGATGACCTGCTTAATAATTACCTGATGACCGGTACGTACCAGGCTGCCCTGGTTGATTTGAATCTGGGGCGCACGCCTGACCCAGACCCATACCCGTTTTGGCACCAGGCGCAAATCACGGGTGGACAAAATTACGCTCGCTGGAATGATGCCCAGGCCAGTGAATACTTGGAACAAGCCCGGGTTGAGGTGGACCAGGCTGAACGCCTGCGCCGCTATAAGAACTTCCAGGTGCGTTTCACCAATCAGATGCCGGCTTTACCACTTTATTACCTGGTGCAGTCTTTCGGAATTGATAAAGCCGTTCAGGGGGTTCGGGTAGGGCCAATCTTCGAGCCCAGCGACCGGTTCAACAACGTGATGGATTGGTACCTGACGGTTGAGCGAGTATCAGCGGCCTCGAACAAATGATAAAAAACCTCCCCTGAAACGAATTTCTCACCGGATGTTTTTCATTTACTATGGCGAACGATTGTAAATTCGCCGGTAAAGATTGTAAATCTCGTAGATACTGCGTACGTATTCCCGAGTCTCATCAAATCGGATCACTTCTAAAAACAAATCCGGATCATCCTCAGCGAGTTTTAACCAGGCGATGGCATTCCCTGGCCCACCGTTATAAGCCGCCAGGGTGGCGTAAAGGTTTCCATCGAACAGGTTACGCTGAGTGTCCAGGTAATCCATGCCCAACCGGATATTGACCAGCGGTCGGTTAAGGTCAGCCTGGCTGTAATCTTCGGGCCAGCCCAGGTTTTGGGCAATCTCAGCTCCGGTGGCTGGCATAATCTGCATCAATCCACTCGCAGCAGCAGAAGACTGGACAAAACTTTCGAATAAGCTTTCCTGGCGTATCACGCTGAACACGAAAAGTGGGTGGAAGCCATATTCTTCGGCAGCGGGCAGTACCAGACTGCGGTAGTGGGTTGGGAATCGCAAGTAGTTGAAATAAGCAGGGGCATTCAGGGTTTGGGCATCGTCCATCCCCGCCAGGTTAAGTACCTGACGGGAAGCCAGCGCTGCCGACCGGTAAAGACCTAATTCGGACAGGTAGCGCGCCAGCCAGTAGGTCTGGAGTGGGTCATCTTTAATAGCCAGGCGCAAGGCTTCAAATTCAGCGCGCGCCTCACTGAATAGTCCAAGCTGCCAGAGCTCAGCACCGCGCTGCAGGCGGGGGTCATTGGCCAAGTCGGCCAGGCTGTTAAATTGTGTATCGCTTGGCAAGTTGAAAGTTGTGCTCAACCAACTTTCAGCTTTGGCCTGCTCGCGGGGTAGATCAACTCCCAGGTCATAAGCCAATGGAGGTGCAAAAGGCTGGCGATTTTGAAGCAAGTCGACAGCCCGCTCGCTGTAATAGCCGGTTGGATCGAGATCGGCTGCTGTTTCCCAGGCCGTTCGAGCAGCAGCCGGGTTGCCCATTTTTTCATGCGTCTTCCCAATCCAGAAATGTGCTTTTGCTCGTTCGCCTGGCTCGGGTACTGCGCCAGATAGCCGTTCAAAAGCCAGGTATGCCCCAGCATAGTCTTCCATCCGGTAGCGAGCCAGACCCGAAAGAAACAATGCCCGACCGGCGCGTTCATCGCCTGGGTAGAGATTGGCAACTCGCTCGAACA
>CAZAGA010000394.1:0-3286 GCA_964484335.1 uncultured Anaerolineaceae bacterium | reverse complement strand
AAGGGCGAAAGCGGTCCGGTTGTCAGAAATTGGGCGGCAATCGCCGAGCCTGCCGCCGCGCCGGCTACCGTTAAAACATCCCGGCGGGTCAGTTCGACTTTTACCTTGGTCTTCTTACTCATCTTCTTCCTCCACGACCCGGATCCGGCGGCTGACTACCCAGGCTGCCGCGCCGCCTGTTACCAGGCCTACAATCGCACCCTGCGCCAGCCCGGTGTATAACCGGACCGAGCTGGTCGCTTCTAATTGTTGGATTTGCATTTCTTGGTCGCTAACAGTTTTCTTGAGTGTCTCAGCATTCACTTCCTGGATGCCTTCAGCTTGCCCGCTTAATTTGACAATCGTATCCCGGGTATGAACCGTATCCTTGTGGCAGCCGATGCAGGTCTCGGAGCCGACCGTAAAGGTGTGCCCGGTTGGCACCAGGCCCATGATCGCGTCTTCGGTGCGCGGCGCTGTGTACATATGACAGTTACTGCATTCCAGGCCAGCATTGGCGTGCGTTCCATGGGTAAACGAGTCGCCCATATCCTTATGACAGTTGGTACACAGTTCGGTCACGGTGGCCGCGCGTGGGGTTTGCGAGTGTGGATTGTGGCAGGCCTGGCATTGGATATCGGCAGCGTAGTGCGGGCTGGCGCGCCATTCATCGGTGGTTGTCTTGTGGCACTGGCTGCACAGGTCAGCATTCGGGGTAATCGGCATCAGGCTGGAGGGGTGCCCGGGCTGAAACGGCCCATGGCAGGACTCGCAGGTCACGCCTTCGTGGGAATAGCTCTTATTGGCTGCGTCATAACCGGTGACATGGCATTCCAGGCAGGTAAAATCAGAACCTTCTTGAACCCAGTCGCGTTGGAAGATCGGCGAAGAAAAGGCCTGGGCATGGCGAGTGGATTGCCAGGTCTCAAAGAGGTCGGCGTGGCACTGTTTGCAAGTCTCTGGTCCTGCAAATGCGCTGCCAGCCTGGCCAACAGGCGCAGCGGCTGGGGCCGCTGCCGCCGGTCTCGTCAATCCCAATAAAGCGCCTAAAGCCAGGCTCAAGATAAAAATGGAAATAAAAACCCATCCGGAACTGTAAGGATTTTTTAAGAGTCCGATTTTCATGCTGCATTTCTCCAATTTACCAGTTAATAAATGGGAATGAAGTGTTTGCGCCAGTGCGCAAACACTTCATTCGAATTTTTTAATCAGGGAGCCGCCGGCGCTTGTGGCTCGTGGTAGCCAGTGGCAGTGCTGATCAGCAAAGCGTCTTCTTTGACCGTCGCAATTCCACCGCCGTGGCAGTGTTTACAGGCGTAATCGACGCTGATTTGCGCCAGGGTGGTCGTCCCATCTTCCGTGAATTGGCCGGTCTGCAGTGGGTTGATTGCGAACAGATGGGTTGGCATATCGGCGGTGAACTTTTCCGCATCGCCCCAACTATTTTGCACCATCGGCGCCATGTGGCACTGGGTGCAGGCGAAGTTCTTGTGCATTGCCACTTTCTGGTAGTTTTTGGCGTTGTAGTGGCAGTTGGCGCACTCCAGCTTGCTGGTTGGCAGATCGGCTTGTTCTAATTGGACAACGCCAGAGTGACTATCATGGCAGTCGGTGCAGTCAAGAACCAGGTGTTTGCCCTTGGAAATCTCGGCGTATTGTTGGGCGTGGTTGATGAACTGGCCCTTGACAGAGATCTGCCCGGATTCATTTGCCTGGTGACATTCACCGCAGAATTGGGCTGAGCGGTCGATCTGCATCTGGACCGCCTGGGGGTTGGTAATGTGCAGGCTGCCTGCCCCATGGCAGCGCTCGCACTGCACACCATCTTCCTTCCAGGTTCCCACCATTCCGGCCCGGTCATCCTGGTTGCCGTTCGGGCTGTAGCCAGTGGTGTGGCAGGCGACGCAGTCGTTCTTCAACTCTGCCTGGCCGGCCATGAAGGAAACGAAACCAGCATTTTTATCCAGGGCGTCATTTGCCAGGTTGTATTGGTTGAGGTATTCAGCGTTGCCAGATTTGCCCGGCTCGTCGGTGATGACGTAGCCATCCTGGTTGGCGAAAATTGCCTGCCAGCCATAGCCGCCCAACACATAGCTGATATCCGTC
This sequence comes from uncultured Anaerolineaceae bacterium, assembly GCA_964484335.1. Taxonomy (GTDB): domain Bacteria; phylum Chloroflexota; class Anaerolineae; order Anaerolineales; family UBA4823; genus CAZAGA01. Next base: position 1,201 of record CAZAGA010000394.1, on the reverse strand, counting down.
CAGCTATAGCCCTGAGGGGGGTCGCCGAGCTTGGAAAATGGAAACTCTGGCGTCTGGCCATCCACTATTTTGCTTAAAGCATGCGCATGACCCGATTGGGAATGGACGGCAGCGATCTCGGTATGGCAACCAGCGCAGATTTCTGAGCCGACATATTCCGCCGAGCTCAAGCCAGCTCCAGCCGGTCCAGCAGGGCCTTCCTTGCCAGATGGGCCCTGCGGCCCTTCTGGGCCAGCGGGGCCAGCCGGACCCATTTCACCCACCTGGCCTTGCGGGCCGGCGCAGGCAGCCAGGAGTGCAACCATCAGGATCAACAGGCCTGCTACTATGAAGGTTTTTTTCATTCGACGACCTCCTCAACGAAAAATAAGCCGATCTTAACTTTTCCCCTATATTTTACCCGAAATGAGAAATAGATTAAACAGTCCGGCGTTACATCTCTATTGAGAAAGCATTGCGAGAAAATAGAGAAAATATTCAAGATCGTCATTCCCAATCTTGCCAACCAGTTCATACCAATCACGATACCATTACTCCCCTTTCTCATGTTACTTTTGACCCTGTCTCAGGTTCCCTTAATCTTGCTATGACAGAATTTAGCATACCTGTACGATCTATCACGAAGTGCATTTTTTGGAGGTTATGATCAATGGAGCAGCCTGTACCTGTCGAATCGAAATCTACTTCTGGGAAAATGAAATTTATAGCTGGCGGCCTGCTTATCGTGGCGGCTGTGATTTACCTGATTGTTTCATCCACCCAGGCTAGCGCCCAGTATTTTCTGACCGTGGAAGAGCTGGCCGCTAAGGGGAGCAGCGTTGAAAATCGTGAGCTGCGCATCTCAGGAGCAGTCATTGGCGATTCAATCCAGTACGATCCTCAAACCCTCACCCTGAAGTTCATTGTCGCTGACATCCCAGGGGATAACAAAGTGATCGAAGCGCAGGGCGGCCTGGCAGCAGTGCTTCATCAGGCGGTGATTGATCCGAACCGGCGACGGCTGGAAGTAGTCTATGTCGGCCCCAAGCCAGACCTGCTGCGCGATGAAGCCCAGGCGATTATGACCGGAAAAATCGGCCCTGATGGCGTTTTCCAGGCCGAAGAGCTGCTTTTGAAATGTCCCACTAAATATGAAGAAGCAGTCCCGGAACAAGCGGAAGGCAGCTAAATTCCAGGAATTGTTCCCAGACCGGCCAGAATC
>CAZAGA010000393.1:0-3292 GCA_964484335.1 uncultured Anaerolineaceae bacterium | reverse complement strand
GGTCGCCGCCCCATTGGGTCACGCTCGCCTTCCAGGCCTCCCGGTCCAGGCTGTAGCCGTTGCGGTAGTCGTACAGCAGCACGGCCAGGTGTTCGTCATCGCCCGAAGAAAACCACGGCCGCTCCAGATACACTCGTAGCCCGCCGCCGAAGCGCACACTTCGCACCAGGTTCGTCTCGCTCTGCCGTTGCCATCCGAAGGTCGGCAGCACGTAGCTCACCTGTGGCGCCGCTGGCCGGGCTGACGCCGGGACTTCCACCGTCACGGATCCGCTCTGCCGGGTGAATTCCAGCCCTTGGTCCTGCGGAAAATACTCCCGGAACCGCGAAGTCGCCCGCGCCGAATACTGCACCCGGTGGTGGCGTGTATCCCCAAAGTGATGCCGGGGCGCTGCATCCTGGTACACCTGTGCTCCGCTCGGCAGGCTGCCCAGGCGATCGTAGCGCCGCAAGAAACAGATCAAATCTTGCTCCGGATCATAATAGCCCACCGTCCGGTAGCGGTCCGGTCCGCTTTCTACCATCAAGAAATCTTCTTCCAGGTTTGGCAGCGGAACCTGGTCCACCTGGATCGAAAAGCTCTGCCGGTACTCGCCCACCTGTTCTTGGCCTGCCTGGCGAGGCTCTTCCGGGTTATCCAGTGGGTCAGTCCACTCCGCCAGCAGATCGACTTTTTCCGTGCTCGCGCCGTGGACCCGCAGACCACCCAGCAGATAGGCATCCATCGCGCCAGGCTTTCGCCAGGCGCTCAGCGGCGCCAGTTCGGTTGCGCTGGTCGGCGCATCTTCCGGCTGTGTCTGCAGCACCTGCGGGTCCGGATTTTGCCGCTCGTCATAATACTCTGGATAGACTTCGGTCCCGTATGGCCGGCGCTGTACGATAATCGACGTGAAAGCCGGCCTCCCTATCGGCTGCTGCACCGCATGCACCAGGGTTAACAGGCGCGGCGGCGTCAGCATCCAATGGCCGCCTTCGACCGCCCGCTGTAGGATATGCGCCAACCGGTCCACCGGCATATCCGGGTCAATCGCATTCACCTGCGGCAGGCGCGGGCTGAGATAATCGATAAACTCCCGCAGCCAGGCCCAAATCCCCATTAACTGCAGGCCAGCCGTCGACAGGTAGGAGCTGAGCGGGACAACCTGCTGGGAAGCCTTTGGCAGCGAAACGATCAGCACGCGCTCTGCCGCATCCCATTGCGGTGCCGCCTCGCCATCTGCCAGGGCCAGGCGAAACGGCAGCCGCTTTTGCCAATCGCCCTCGCCGTCAAAACTGATCAACGCCGCCGAGCCAGGCCGCGGGTTGGCATCATCGAGCGCCTGGTAATCCAGCTCTGCCTTGGGCTGCGCCCCCGGAGCCGCCGCGCCGCGCGTAAAACCGGGCGCGCCAGGCAGGTCGCGCAGCGCCGCCCCGCGCGCCATCACATCTGGCAGGTAGGGCAGGCTGTCCAGCCGCTCATCTGACTCCAGCGGAAAGCGCTTCATTTCCCCAGCTACCTGCGCCTGGACATGCTTCAGCTCTCCCTTGTCCCGTGCAGCGATCAATTGCCACATCCCTGAAGCCGGGTTCAACTTGCCGGTAGGGTCATCGAACATTCCCATCCGCTCGCCCAGTTCCACGCTGGTCGAGGGCGGCAGGATGTGCCGGTCGCTCCCCGCCAGGTCAGCCGAATCGCCATCTTTTTCAATGCCATCGTTCCAGCTCCGGATTACCAGCCGCTCCAGGCTGGAGCCCGGTCCCGTCAACGCTTCCACCGCCCGCGGCACCACCAGCGGCGCGGCCACCGGTTCAAAGCGCAGATAAGGCAGCCCCGCAGGGTCGCGCGGCAGCGCCAGCCCGACCTGCGCCAGCCAGTCTGCCGCCGGGTCATCATGCTTCAAGCTGTTCCCCGCCAGGTCAACCGGCCGCAGGCGCAGCCGGTAGCGCCGTCCAAAGCGCAGCGCTGGCAGCGAACCAGCCATCGCGCTGAATTCTGTTGTCATCTTGAAAGGCGTCGCCGGTTCATTCGCCGGGTGCTGTGGGTCCTCTTTCAAAGCCTTATCCGGATCAGGATCGCTCGAAAGCGCCCGGCCTGGCATTGGCGCACTCAGGCTCCAACCTGCCCAGCGCGCCAGGGCTTCGTGCAGGTACAAGTCATTCGGCGGCGGGTTAGTCGGATTCGAAGCTGGCTGTCCAACTGCCAGCTCGGTGAAACCCTCTTCGTCCATGGTCTGGAATAGCTGATCCTCAATCTGGTAACGGCCATTCCGCCGGTGCAGAGAATGCCAGGCGTTGCTATGCGAATCCCAGATATCAATCCGGTAACCATGCAGCAAATCCTCAGCAAAGAACGGCTCTGGCTTTGGCTGGTTGGCTTGCAGCGATTGGTTGAACCCTTTATTCTTTTGCAACGTTTTGTACAGGCGCAGCGCCCGACCATCCGCAAACAGCGCCAGGCCGCCCGAGCGCAGTGCGGGTAAGGTGATCGTCGGATCGAAAATGCCCGGGTGATCAGGCGGTTCCATATGCCGCCGCTCCGGCTCCCAGGCCTCGGCTAGCAAGATCGCCTTCATCAGCCCGCCATCCACATCCACCTGGGCCAGGCCGTACACCGCCGGGTCCAGGTTGAGCAGGCCAAAGGCCTCGAGCTGCTCGGTTTTGCCGGCCAGCCAGCCCGGAGCAGCTGCAAACAACCCGCCACTGCCCATGTTCAGGTAAATCACCGCCGTCTCCAGCGGCTTGAGCTGCGGGACTGTCTCCGTCGGAATCTGCCAGGTAGGGCCCTCTACCGCAGTCACTGCCAGGCTGCCATAGCCTCCGGCTGGGGTAAATGGGACAAAATCCAACGGCAGCTCAATGTCAAACACCAGGCCAAGCGCCCGCATCAGCGCCGGGTATGAGCTCAGCGCGCTGAGTGCCTGGTGAAAATCGATCAGCGTTTTAAAATCTGGCGGCGTTTTCTCAATCGGCTGGCCCGGCGGCATATGGTGGTACACGCTAAACGGCGCAGCCAGGTTCTGCTGGAAGCTCTTATTCGCTGGCTGGCCGGCCAGCGGCATATTCTTAAGCGTCCCATCTGAGTTGAGCTGGCTGGCCTGGTACACCGGTCGCAACGGTTGGTTTTTCATTCGGTTGAATGCCGACTGGTAGCGCTTGCGCAGCCCCGGGGCGCTCTTCTCATCCCAATTCACCGCCAGCCCATCCAGCAGCCCGCGCAGGTACTGGCGGCCTGGATAATAGTCTTCTTCTTTCCGCTGCAGGCGGGTCGGGTCGGGCAGCGCTAGCGCCACCCCGGCCTGCTGGTACAGGTTCTT
>CAZAGA010000392.1:0-3298 GCA_964484335.1 uncultured Anaerolineaceae bacterium | reverse complement strand
GTGGCTATAAAAGGCAAATTTGTGGGGGGTGTTGCCACGAGTGGCCGACTGGATGCGTTTTCCTTTGAGCGCCTGATCTATCTGGCGGGCTATGGTGACTGCTTCAGGAAGCTCGATCATGATACTACTCCTTGGACGGGTTCAGAGGCTGGCGGCTTTAAGCGCGCGCAGCGCGCGCAAGGTCACCCACGGGTTGGGTTGCTTCTTGGGGCCGAAATCGACCCAGGTCTTGCCGGAATAGTCATATTCCAGCAGCCAGCAGCCTTGGGGATCTTGCTTACTGAGGATCAACTGGATGGCATTCTCCAGGCGGGGATCGCGAGCCAGGCCCAGGCTGGCCAGAGCTTCAACAACTTGGAGGATGTCGGTGATGTAGAAAACGGGAAAGCCGAACTTCCACCAACTCTGGTTGGGTTTGCTGCTGTAACCACTGGGATAAGCCGCGGTAGCAGGATCTACGCTGAACAGGAAATCGATGCCTTGCTGGATCGCTTGTTCGATCAGCGGGGTGCGGCGGGATGCCGGGAGGCGGCCAAAAGCCAGCATGACCTTGGTTGCTCCCCAAGCACAGGGCAGGCGGTTGTTGGCGCCACAGGCAAAGTTTGGGCCGCATTTTCCGGCGTAGTAGCGCAGGTTGGCCTGGCGGTCTCCGGCAGGTGCCAGGCCTTCGCCGGTGACGGTGCGCGCCATCCATTCGAAGGCTGCATCCAGGCGCGGGTCGGCGCTACCCAACTCGAGCAGCGCCCAGCATAAGTTGCCCTGCAGGCAGTCAACGGTGCTGGAGGGGGCCGTGGCGGAAGCAAACTGGCCACCGATCGCCAGAGACTGGTCGATGATATAAGCGCAAGCCTGCGCAAGGCGCGGGTCTTCTTCAACGCGAGCGCCAAGCTGGGCGAGGAGGATGATTGACCAGACGGTGGAGAAGTACTTAGGATTGTAGCCTGGGCCGGGCTTGCTCCAGTAGCCTGGTTCTGTCATGTGGTCCAGGATGGCGGCGATTGACTCGCTTTGGTGAGCTGCCGCGCGCGCGGCGACCAGGTCAGGGTGAGTAACGGGGAGCCCAGCGAGGTCGCGCAGCGCCAGGTAGCGAACACCCGGTGATGAGGAGGATATTAGCCATGAGACGGAATCGGCATTGAGTTGGTCTTGCCATGCCACAGGTTGCTCCTTTCACTACCTTTCCATTATACAACCGAGACAGCGGGTGTGATTTCCGAAAAGGACAGGGAAACAAGGAAAAATTTGCGAAATTTTTACTTGACAGTCAGATTGAGACAAGGTAGACTATGAGCAGAATATATCCTATTGAAATAATAGACTTTATAGATAATTTATGCGACTCTCAAAACGTGGTGAATACGGCTTGCGGGCGATGATTGAGTTGGCGACCTGGGACCAGGAACACCCAGGGGAAAACATTGTCCAGATTAAAGACCTGGCGAAGCGGCAGAAGATCCCAGCCAAATTTTTGGAGCAGATCTTGTTGAGCTTGAAAAATGCTGGGCTGCTACAGAGTAAGATGGGGGTAGGGGGGGGCTACTACCTGGCGCGGCCGGCCAGTGAAATCAGCCTGAGCCAGATTGTGCGTATACTGGATGGTCCGCTGGCACCGATCCGCTGCGTCAGCCAGATGGCTTATGAGCCGTGCGGCTGTCCAGATGAAAAGACGTGCGGGTTGCGTATGGTGATGTATGACGTGCGCAATGCCATTGCAGAAATCCTTGAAAATACCAGCCTGGCGGATGTTGCCGGGCGGGTCGAAAAAGCACGCATCCTAAATCTGGAGATTTGATATGGAATTAAGCATCCTGGTATTTATCGCGGTAGGCTTTTTTGCTCAGATGATTGATGGGGCGTTGGGAATGGCGTATGGTGTCAGCTCAAATACGTTCTTATTGAGTATTGGTGTGCCGCCCGCGGCTGCCAGCGCCAGTGTGCACATGGCTGAGGTGGTCACCACGGCGATCTCGGGTGCATCGCACTGGAAGCTGGGCAACCTGGATTGGAAATTAATCAAGCGCCTGGCAATCCCGGGGGTGCTAGGAGCGATTTTGGGGGCTTATCTGCTAACCCAGGCGCCGGGAGACATCCTGAAACCGTTTATTTCCGGGTACCTGTTGATTATGGGTGTGGTTATCCTGGTGAAGGCACTTAGAAATAACCACCAAGAACGCAAGGTAACCAGCCATATCAGCATCTTAGGGGTGATTGGCGGTTTCTTCGATGCCATTGGCGGCGGTGGGTGGGGGCCGATTGTCACCACCACCCTGGTGGCACGTGGGAATAACCCGCGGCAGACGATCGGATCGGTCAACTTCTCCGAATTTTTTGTGACTTTTTCACAATCCGTAGTTTTTGTCTTCACACTGGCGCTGGGTGATTACTGGCAGATTATCCTCGGCTTGCTGATCGGGGGTGCGATTGCAGCCCCGCTGGCAGCTTTCTTAACCAAGAAGCTGCCAATCCGGGCGTTGATGTTTGCAGTTGGCACATTGATTATTATCTTGAGCATCCGCACCATTTATTTAGCACTGCTTTAGGCTCGTTTTCCCCTGGGAATTCAGGCTATTCAGCTGGAATTCCCAGATTTTCAGGGATAAAAGTCTATAAAGAGACTAGAATTTATAGACTATAAATAAGAAAGGAAGATAAACAATGAACACAAAAAACCGTATACAGTTTCTTTTAGCCTTGTTCGTGGGATTCTCGCTACTCTTAAGCGCGTGTGGTGGAGCGGCTGAGCCGCAAGGCGGCGAAGAGGGTGGGACGATCGCCATTTCGGGTGCTTTTGCGTTATACCCAATGATGCAGCGCTGGGCGGAAGAATATCAGAAGATCAACCCGGCAGTCCAGTTTGATATTTCGGCCGGCGGCGCTGGAAAAGGAATGACCGATGCGCTATCTGGGGCTGTGGAAATCGGTATGGTTTCCCGAGCCATCACCCCGGAAGAAGAAGCGCAGGGTGCTTTCTGGGTACCGGTGGTTAAAGATGCGGTCTTCCCAATGGTTAATGAGGCGAATCCTGTCTTGCAGGATCTGCTCACGAAAGGGGTGACCAAATCTACCTTTGAAAAGATCTATATCACGGGTGAAATTACCACTTGGGGGCAGGTGGTGGGGCGCCCGGAAGTGACGGACGCGATCAACGTCTATACACGCTCGGATGCGGCTGGCGCACCGGAAGTGTGGGCAAAATACCTGGGGAAGAAGCAGGAAGACTTGATCGGTGTGGGTGTGTTTGGCGATCCGGGTTTGTTGGAGGCAGTGGTCAAGGATCCGATGGGAATCGGGTACAACA
>CAZAGA010000391.1:0-3301 GCA_964484335.1 uncultured Anaerolineaceae bacterium | reverse complement strand
GGTCCATTCAACGCTGGCGTGTGGGCAAGGTTCGCACCATTTCCCTGCTCTCTGGACCGCCGTTTCAGCGTTTACTCGTCCTCGTCAAGATTTTTGGATAATTGAGAGAGATTATATCTTGTTATTTCAAGATGTCAAGCCATCGGAATAAAGAAAAAGCTGGGTTATAATCCAAAGGTAAGCATTCTCACCGCCTGGAAGTGTGCTTGAAATCCCGCCCCTCCCCCCGCCCAATATTGCTTGGACTGTGCGCCGGACTACTGCTCTGGCTGGCAGCCAGCCTGGCCGCGCCGGTTTACAGCGCCCCGCCCGAGCCTCAGCCGGAGATCACCCCAACCCCATTCATCGATCCCCGGATGGAAAAGCCGCTCTTGCCCGAGAATCCAAACCTGGCCGACCAGGGGGCGCAGACCTACTGGTCTTTCTGCCTGGCCTGCCACGGCGATGCCGGGCAAGGCCTGACCGAAGAATTTCGCGCCACGGCCTTTGGCGAAGACATGAATTGCTGGACTTCCAAATGCCACGGGCAAAACCACCCGCCGGAAGGCTTCCAGTTTCCGCGCGTCGTACCGCCGGTAGTCGGCGAGGGGACGCTACGGCGCTTTACCACTGCGGCTGAGTTACAGGCCTATCTCTACCAGCGGATGCCCTGGTGGAACCGGGGATCGTTATCGATGAACGAGGCCTGGGGCCTGACCGCTCTATTACTGCTCAAGAACGAAGTGCTGCCCGACCCGGCCCAATTCAACCCCCGCCAGGCAGCCAGCGTTGCTGTGCACCTGCCATTTCGCTCGCAACAGGGGGAGCGCGCCGGCCAGGCGCTGCTGGCCGGGCTACTGGGGGCCTCGATCCTGGCCCTGGTGATCGGGAACCGCTGGAAAATCCATTCAACCACGAGATCCCGGCCTGGATTCCTGCTCCACCTGCACCCGCCGACGATTCCGCTGCCCCAAGCGCGCTGGCGCTACACCCTCGGCGCGGGCGGGATGGCGGTTTTCCTGTCCTTGCTGCTGTTGATCACCGGCATCCTGGAGATGTTTTTCTACATCCCCACCCCCGAGCAAGCCGGGGCTTCGATCCAGGCGATTACCTTCCTGGCGCCGTATGGCGCACTGGTGCGCGGGATCCATTTCTGGGCTGCCCAGGGGTTAGTGATCGTGGCGGCCATTCACCTGCTGCGAGTGATTTTTACCGGCGCTTACGTACGGCCGCGCCGATTTAACTACCTGCTCGGCCTCGGTTTGCTGGTGGTGGTGCTGCTACTGGATTTTACCGGCTACGTCCTGCGTTGGGATGAAGGCATTCGCTGGGCGCTGATGGTCGGCACCAACCTGCTGAAAACTATCCCGGGGATTGGCGATAGCCTGTATGGCTTTGTGATTGGCGGTGAACAACCCGGGCTGGCTGCCCTGACCCGCTTTTACGCCTGGCATATTTTCGGCCTGACCCTGATCGGTGGGATCCTGATCGCCTGGCACATCTTTCGCGTCCGGCGGGATGGCGGCGTTACGGCCCCACCGCCCGAGGCGCGCCCAGATGGACAGCGGATCAGCCGCTCCGAGCTGGGCCGGCGGGAGGTCCTGGCGATGCTGGCCGTTAGCCTGGTCTTCTTGCTGGTGGCCTGGTTGGTCCCCCCACCACTGGCCGCGCCGATCCAAGAAAATGCAGTCACCCCGCTAGGCGACGTGCGTGCGCCGTGGTTCTTCTTATGGGTGCAATACCTGCTCCGTTTCGGGGAGGCTTTCTGGATGGGCGTGGCGGTCCCGCTGGGGCTGCTGGCGCTGCTCGCCGCGCTGCCATACATCTTCCCCAGGCTGCCGGCTGAGCAGCTAGGCCGCTGGTTCCCACGCGCCGGGCGGACGGCGCAGGTGATCGCCGGAGGCCTGGCTATTGGCCTGGCGATCTTGACGATCCTGGAATTGTTAATGGTGTGAATGAGATGGCAAAGATCTCACGCCGGAACTTTTTGAAACTCGTTGCCGATGGGCTGCTGGCGCTCAGCGGGCTACTGGGATTGGGCGGCTTGCTGCGCTTCCTGAGCTACAAACCCGAGCCTCCGCCGCCAGCTCGTTTCGAAGTTGGCGCGCCTAGCGATTACCTACCCGAGAGCCGCACGGTATTGCCCGCCATCCCGGCGATCCTGATTCGCAGCCAGAACACATTTAAAGCCTATAGCCTGGTCTGCACCCACCTCGGCTGCACCGTCCAGGTCAATTCGGAGGAGTTTACCTGCCCTTGCCACGGCAGCCGCTACGACGAAGAAGGGCAAGTCATCAAATCGCCTGCGAGCAGCCCGCTGCAAGAGCTGCGGGTTGAGCTGACCCCCGACGGAAAGCTGGTGATCTACAAAGATCGCTCCTAGGGCTGGCTTTTATTCCTTTCCTGGAGCGCCCGCTCTTCTTCTATCGTCCGTTGGCGCGTGCCCATCAGGTAGACCCAGGCTTTATCCTGGCCGCGGAACTGGTTTATCGTGGTAAAAGTCGCCGGATCTGCGCCTTCCACCACATTACCCAACCAGAAAACCCGGCAACAATCCTTTGCCCAGGCGCCATCCAGGATCTTGAAGGTCGCCAGGTCTAAATCTTTAAACGGCTGGTATTTCCCATAATTCTGGGCGTAGAACCAGACATCGTCCCTGGCCCACTGTTCGCTGATCTGGCGGAAAGAAGCAATATCGCGCGGGTTGACCGGATCGGTTCCGACGTAGACATTATCCTGGTCGCGCGACCAGTAGGAATAGCGCAGGGTGCGAAAAGTGCCTGGGTCGGAGCCTGGGATCGGCTGGGCGGCATAGTAGGCGGTGCGATTATCCTTCCAGAACAGTCCCCCCACGTGCTTGAAACTGGCCGGGTCAGCGCCTTCGATGGGGTACTGGCGATGATAAACCCGGGCCCGATCGCGGGCGTACTCGCTGTTAATGGCTTCGAAGGTGGAATTATCAGCTCCCTCGATCTCCCGTATGACCTTGCCGGCGCTCTCGTTGTATTCGACGAACACCCAGCGCCCGCCCATCTCCTGGTAACCGGCGTCACAGGCAGTGAGCAGGACTGCGAGAAAGAGGATCAGCGGAAGGAGTCGTTTCATCAAAAAACCGCCTTATTTTGGTATTATTACTCTGATATATATAAATTGTACCCGAAATGGGGGAGAATGGAAATAGGGATCGAGGCATCCTGAGCGCAGTCGAAGGATGTCCTACCAGGATCTCGCAACGCTCACACTTCGACTACGCTCACACTTCGACTACGCTCACACTTCGACTACGCTCAGTGTGCCTGAATAGAAACACTCAGTGTGCCTG
>CAZAGA010000390.1:0-3301 GCA_964484335.1 uncultured Anaerolineaceae bacterium | reverse complement strand
GGCGCGGTCACCGACGAGCCGTACGAAGCGATCACCTCTTTTAGACCCTGGGCGATCAGCTTCTGGGCGGCCAGGGCGCTGTCCTTCGGGTTAGAGGCGTCATCTGCGACGACGATCTCAACCTGCTTGCCCAGGATACCGCCATTCTTATTAATTAAATCGGCGGCAACCTCGACGCACTGCTTGGCCCACTGCCCTTCGGCCGCGAAGTCGCCGGTCAGCGGCGCCTGGAGCCCGATCTGGATCGTCTCGGCCTCTTTGCTGCCCTGCCCACAGCCAGACAGGAGGAACGACAGGATCATCAGGATGCTCAATAGCCAGGTAATTCGCTTTTGCATAGTCTTCTCCTTTTTTCCTTTCTCTTTTGTCTCGCGCGTTGAATGGGTCGAACCGGGTTCGGTTCAGGGGGACACTCGCCACCTTGTATATTAATCTAGCATAAATGTCCCTACAGGTCAAATGAAATGAAGGCGAATTTGGAACTATTTTGCGCCTGGGGTGCAAAGTAGTTCCAAATCCTGATCTCAGCGCTGAGCCCATTGAAAACCGGGATTAAATATGCTATAAATGAAGTAGATCACCAGGAGGTGCAAGATGGCCGTGATCACTCTCTCCCGCCAGCTAGGCAGCGGCGGCGACGAAATCGCCGCCCTGGTCTGCCAGATCGCCGGCTACCGCCTGTGCGATAAGCACGTGTTCGAGCGGGCCGCCACCGAAGCCGGGCTGACCGACCAGGAAATTATCGACTTTTCCGAAGAGAACTACAAGGTTAAATCCTTCTTCGAGCGCCTGTTCGAGCCGCGCAAGCCACTCGCCGAGGCCCGCATCTGGACCGAGGATGCCAGCGGGGTGCGCATCCTCGAGCAACGCCCACTGACCGCCGAGCACGCCTTGTTCATCGCCCAGCAAGCCATCCATACCGCTTACCAGCTCGGCGACGCCTTGATCCTGGGGCGCGGCGGGCAGATCGTGCTCAAGGAGTATCCCGACGTGCTGCATGTGCGGGTCGAAGCCCCACTGGAAGATCGCCTGCTGCGCGTCCGCAACGGCCCCAAGATGGTCCACCTATCCTTCGGCAATGCCCTGGAGGAGCGCCGCTACGCCCAAAAGCTGATCGAAGAAAGCGACCAACTCTCCGCCAGCTACCTGGAGCAGTACTACCAGGCGTACTGGGCCGACCCTGGGCTGTATCACCTGGTGCTCAACACCGGCAAGCTGGATTACGAGAGCGCTGCCCAGACCCTGATCGCTGCGGGCAGGCAATTGGAAAAATTACGCTAAAGCGGCTAAAGTGCTCTTTTGATTGCCAGCAGAGTGATATCATCGAACTGCATGGCGTTGCCGCGAAATTGGCCCACGGCCTGCTCAATCCGTTCGAGCAGCCCACCCGGTGTCAGGTCGAACCCCTTGACAATCTCCAGCAAGCGTCCTTTGCCAAAAGATTCAGTACGATCGTTGATTGCATCTGGGACGCCATCGGTGTAAGCGAAGAACAGATCACCCTTCTCCAGGTCGATCTGTTCCACCCCGAAATCAGCGCCCGGGATGACGCCGACCGCAGGCCCAGTGCGCAGGAGCGGGATGATCGCGCCGCCCGGCTTGACCCACAACGGCGCTTCATGCCCGCAGTTCATGTAGTCCAGCCTGCCATCCTGCGGGTTGAGGATGCCGATGAACAAGGTGGCAAACATGCTGGCATCTGCGTGCACATTAGCGATATAGTCATTGGTAAACGTGATGACCTGGCTCAAGCGCTCCGCCGGGCAAAGCGTCGCCGGGTTCTCCCCGCGACGGGTGAACTCGCTGCTGGCGATCGCCCGGATCAGGCTACGGAACAAGCTCATGAACAGAGCCGCCCCTACCCCTTTGTCGCACACATCGCCAATCAAGCCCAACAGCTTGCCATCCGGCAGCCAGAAAATGTCGTAGAAGTCCCCAGCCACCTCGTGTGCGGCTTTAAAACAGGCCGCGACCTCCCAACCCGCAATCCGCGGCAGCTCGGCGGGAAGGAATCCGGCCTGGATTTCGCGGCCGATCTCTAGCTCGCGCTGCATGCTTTTCAGGTAAAGCTGCTCGAGATCGCGTAAGCGCTTCTTCTCCAGGCTGCTGGAGAGGCGGGCTCGCAGCAAAGCGAGCTCAAAAGGCTTGGGCAGGTAATCTTCTGCGCCCAGCGCGATGCCCCAGACGATGCTGTCCAGGTCATTATTGGCCGAAATGACGATCACCGGGATATCGCGGGTCTTCGCGCCAGCCTTGAGTCGGCGCAGCACCTCGAAGCCGTCCATCACCGGCATCCGGATATCGAGCAGGACCAGGTCAGGCGCTTCACAATCGACTTTGTCGAGCGCTTCCTGCCCATCGCAGGCAGAGACTGTCTGGTAATCCAGGTCTGCCAGCTCCTGCTCCAGGGTATCGACGTTGAAAGGCTCGTCGTCCACGATCAAGATTTTCGGCGCCGCCATACTTCACCCCAGGTGTATGTGTAGCTTCTCAAACAGCAGGTCTTCATCGACCGGCTTGGTCAAGTAATCGCTGCAGCCCGCGGCGAGCGCCTTTTCAACGTCGCCCGGCATGGCATGCGCGGAAAGACCAATCACCGGCAGATCTGGCCGCATGCTCCGAATGCGGCGCGCAACTTCATACCCATCCAGCACGGGTAGGGATATGTCCAGCAATACCAGGTCGGGAGGCCGCTGCTCGGCCAGCGCCAGGCCCTGGGCACCGTCTTTGGCCACCAACAGGTGGTAATCATCTTCCAGGAGTTGGACGAGCAGCTCGATATTCAGATCCACGTCTTCAACGATCAGAATGGTCTTCATGCTGCGCTCCTCAGCAGGCGGTGGATTTCTTCGACCAACTTCTCGCCGGCGAAGGCTTGCTTTTTCAACACCGCCGCCGCTGTAGCGTTGAGCCAGGCGGTTTCGGCAGCGCTCAAATCTTTGGCGCTGATCACGATCACCGGCAGGTCACGCGTCCCCGGATCGGCTCGCAGCCGCTCGATCACCCTAAACCCATCCAGGTTGGGCAACAGCAGGTCGAGCAACAGCAGGTCGGGAGGCTGCGCGGCAATCCGCTCCAGGCCAGCCAGCCCGTCTGGTGCGCTTTCCAGGCTGAACTCGGTTTCCGGCAGAGATTGGCGCAGCAGATCGGCGACCTGGGGGTCATCATCGACCAACAGAATGCGCTTGGGGCGCCGCCCGTTGTGCAGGATCAGCCGCTCGAGCACCTCCTGGACGGCTTTCGGGACCAGCGGCTTGAGCAGGTAATCCGCCGCGCCGAGTTGAAAACCGAGCGCTTTCTT
>CAZAGA010000389.1:0-3302 GCA_964484335.1 uncultured Anaerolineaceae bacterium | reverse complement strand
TATCGAAGGCGCCGCGCTTGCCGGGGACGGACAACCGGGCGATGCACACCTCGTATGGCAATACGATTGCCTTGCGGGATACCCCTCAGGAAACTGAGCGCAAGGTGATGAACATGTATACCGACCCAACCCGCCTGCATGTCAGCGACCCGGGCCATGTGGAAGGCAACCCGGTGTTTGCCTACCTGGAGCTATTCGACTCGCAGCCGGGAGAAGTGGAGAGCTTGAAAGGGCTCTACCGCGCCGGGCAGGTCGGGGATGTCGTTCTGAAGCGCCGTCTGGCCAGGTCCTTAAACGAATACCTGGCTCCGTTGCGCGAGCGGCGGGAGGCATGGATTCGCCGCCCAGATGATTTGTATACCATCCTGGCCGAGGGCACGCAGGCGGCGCTGCCCGTGGTGCAGGAAACTCTCGAGGAGGTGCAACAAAAGATGGGACTGATTCGACGATCACAGGTTAACCGTGCCCTGGCTGGGCGCATGACGCAAGCATCTTCAATCTAGCAATTCTAATTACACACTAAACCAAGGAGAAAACATGAACGCAACCACCCGCTTTATCTTACCTGAATCAGAACTACCGCGCTTCTGGTACAACATCAACGCCGACTCACCTGTACCACCCGCTCCAGTGCTGCATCCTGGCACCATGCAGCCGGTGACGCCGGACTTTCTTTCTGTGTTGTTCCCGATGGGCCTGATTATGCAAGAAATCAGCACTGAGCGCTATATCGAAATCCCCGAAGAGGTGCGCGAGATCTACAAGCTCTGGCGGCCAACCCCCTTGATGCGCGCCCGGCGGCTGGAAAAGCTGCTCGATACCCCAGCCCACATTTACTATAAATATGAAGGCTCCTCGCCAACCGGCAGCCATAAGCCTAACACCGCCGTTCCCCAGGTCTTTTACAATAAAATCGAGGGCACCAAGGCGATGACCACCGAAACCGGCGCCGGGCAGTGGGGTTCGTCGATGGCCTTTGCCGGTGCCCAGTTCGGCCTGGACATCGAGGTGTATATGGTCAAGGTTTCTTACGACCAGAAGCCCTACCGGCGGATGATGATGGAAACCTACGGCGCTAGCGTATTCGCCAGCCCGAGCAACCGGACTAATTTCGGCCGCTCCATCCTGGAAAGCGATCCTAACAGTAGTGGCTCGCTAGGCATGGCCATCTCGGAAGCAGTCGAAGTCGCTGCCATGTCTGGGGGTACTAAGAAATACGGCCTGGGCTCGGTGCTCACTCACGTCTGCCTGCACCAGACTGTCGTCGGGGAAGAGTCGCTGAAGCAGATGGATATGGCCGATGAATACCCGGACGTAGTGATTGGCTGCGCCGGCGGCGGCTCGAACTTTGCCGGTATCGCCCTGCCCTTCCTGCGCGAAAACTTGCTAAACGGCCGCAAGACTCGATTGCTGGCGGTCGAGCCGCAGGCATCACCTTCGATCACCAAGGGTGTCTATGCCTTCGATTACGGCGATACCGCCAAGATGGCGCCGATTGTCAAGATGTACACCCTGGGCCACAACTTCATGCCCGCCCCGATCCACGCTGGCGGCTTGCGCTACCACGGCATGTCGCCGCTGATCTCTGGCCTGGTCAATGGTGGATTGATCCAGGCGACGGCAGTTCCGCAACTGCCAACTTTCGAAGCAGCTTTGATGTTCGCCAGGACCGAAGCGCTCATCCCGGCGCCGGAAAGCGCTCACGCCATTCGGGCTGCGATCGACGAAGCCCTGGATGCCAAGCTGAAGGGAGAAAAGCGCGTGATCCTGTTCAACCTGTCTGGGCATGGCTTCTTCGATATGGCATCCTACCAGGCTTACCTGAGTGGTAAACTGGAAAACTATGAGTACCCGATGGAAGCCATCATGGAAGGCATCGCAGAGCTGCCCCAGGTACCCAATATAGCCTAAATATTTTGCAAAGTAAAAAGCCGCCGAACCGGCGGCTTTTTACTTTTTTCACCCTTAAGGGCGATCCAGGCCGTAGACCTGGGAAACCGGGACGACGAACATAAACCCGGAATGCGGGCGGTCGAGGTCGCCAGTAATCTCCCGGGTGACCTTCACCAGCTGGTCAACCATTTCCTGGTCATCGACTACCGAGAGCAACATGCGGTGATAAATTTCCTCATCCTGGAACAGGTCTTCCAGGCTGGGCATCAGCGGCAGGTCTTCGCGCAGGCCGGCCCGGCGCACCCGGCCCAGGCCCGAGCTATTCAGGATCGTGATCCCTTTGACGCCAGCGGCTTCCCAGGCATCCAGCAGCGCCGGGCAATCTTCCGGCTCGTTGACAATCAACACAACCAGGTGATACATCAATCATCTCCTTCGGCAGGATTCTGCCGGCGATTAACGGAATCGGGTTTAGGCTCGCTTGCCGAATGAACTGCAGGTAGTTTGAAAGACCAACGCAGCATGAGTGGGGTCAACAAAGTGGTTAAGATCACCACCCCCACCACCGCTGAAAAAGCCTGTTCGGAAATTAAGTTATTTGCCAGGCCAACCGAGGCGACGATCAGGCCAACTTCGCCGCGTGACATCATACCAATCCCAAGCTGCAGCGCCTCCTGGCGATTGAGTCCGCCCCAGTAGCCGCCCAGGCCAGCGCCGGCAATTTTTCCAATAATTGCCACCAGGCCAATTGCCAGGAATAACCCAAAGTTGCTGCCGAATAGGGAACGGGCGTTGGTTGACAGGCCGATATCGACAAAGAAGATCGGGACAAACACCCCAAAGGCAATCACCACCACTGAATTCTCGATCCGCTCGCGCACCGGGCTGCGACCCAGCACCAGGCCTGCCAAAAAAGCGCCGGTGATGGCTGCCATGCCACCCAGCAGCTCGGCTGACCAGCTGAAGAGCAGGATGGTGACAATTGTGAAAGCGGTTAGCCCCTGGCTGATCGCCAGGGAGGTCACCCGGCGACTTACTTTTGGCAAGAGCCACAATCCGAGCAGGGTTGCCCCGGTCAGGTAAAGCGCCATGCGCAAAAAGACCCAGGCAATGCTCCAAAAGCCTGCCCCAGAATCGGATAAGGTCAGGGCAGTGAAAATGGACAACAGCAGCACTACCAAGACATCATCAAACACGGCAGCGCTCAACAAGCTGATCCCTACCCGGCTGCGCAGAGCTTTCAATTCCATCAAGGTCTGAGCGGAAATGCTGACGCTGGTCGCTGCCAGGATTAAGCCCATGAACAAAGCCTGCTGAAGATCATCGACGAACAGCAAGCTGGCGCCTGCGCCTAACAGCACCGGGAAAAGCACCCCCAAACTCCCAGCCAGGCCGGCGATTTTGCTCGA
>CAZAGA010000388.1:0-3323 GCA_964484335.1 uncultured Anaerolineaceae bacterium | reverse complement strand
GGAAGATCGCATGGAAGCCGTGCTTTTGCAGCGCAGGCAGGATGATCTCGCGCACATTATGGGCAATTGCCAGGCCCAGGTCAAAGCGTAGCACAAACGATTTCTGGGCTGGCCGGGAAGCACCCTGGACGAAAGCTACCAGTTGCTCCCCGGTCAGGCTCTGGTAGCCGTTGTCGCTCAGCCATTGTAGGTGCTCCAGGAACCACTTGCTTTTCATCTGAATTGTCGCCCCGCCTTTGTAATCTGTGCCGTGGTATTCGATCACCGGAATTCGGTTGGCCAGGATAGGCTCCTCGGGGGTTGGAAGTTCATTCGCTTCGGTCATAAGGCACCTCCTGAATAGCTGGCCAGGCTTCATGGCTGCCAGGCTGGTTGGCACTGCACCCCGCCAGGCAAGCTGACCTGTTTGCGGACGCTGCCGTCCACACTGATCAATTGGATGCTCATCTCGCTGGCTGCAGTTACATTGCAGAAAGCGATCCAGTTTCCATCCGGCGACCAGGCCGGGTAAGACTCAGCCTGGTCGGGCGTGTTGGTCAGGTTGATTTCCCCACTTCCATCCGTATGGATGATGAAAAGATCACTGTTTCCAGCCCGGAAAGAATCGAACGCGATCCGGCTGCCGTCCGGGGACCAATCCGGGTCCATTTCATCGGCGCTGTTAGTTGTCAGACGCACCGGATTGGAACCGTCGGCGTTGATTATCCATAAATCTGCCCCACTGGCGCCGTACGAGGCAAAGGCAATCTGATTGCCATTCGGAGACCAGGCCGGATCGTGGTCAAAGTTGTTATTGTAGGTCACTCGTTTCCGCTCGCTGCCGTCCAGCCGGATGGTGTAAATCTGGTAGGTCCCGGTTGCCGATGAAACAAAAGCCATCCGGCTGCCATCTGGCGACCAGTCCGGCATGCCATCCCCGCTGCCCTCGGGTTCGTGGGTTAGCTGGTACAACCCGCTGCCATCTTTGTTCATCACGTAAACGTGATAAGTCGTTGATCCTTCAACGCTGCCAGGCCTGGCCGGTCCGCTATTGGAGAGCCGGTCGGTGGCATAGGCGATTTTTGTCCCATCCGGTGACCAGGTTGGGTGATGGTCATCCGCCGCGTCAACGGTGATTCTTTGTGTCGCTGCCCCATTGGTGTCGATCAGGTAGACGTTTTGGGATCCGGTCCAGTTGTTGTAAAAGGCTAGCCGGCCGCGTGGGTAGTGGCTGGCGACCAGCGGCAGATAAACTACACCGGGCGGGTTGTCTGCCAGGCGTTGGGAATGCCCGCTCTCGGCCGGAAGACCGGTCAGCAGCGCCAATACAACTACCAGGAACGCGGAGAATAATCTAACAGTCTTCATGCCCTACATCCTCCCGGTACGCAGCAGAAAGTGCTTGGTTTTAATTTATTATAGTTGAACTCCCACAGCTCGACATAAGCAAAGCGCTCCTGTTCCGCCATGCCCTTCGTGCTACAATACGAGCGGAGAAAAAATTAATGGAAAACGAAGAGAAATCCCTGCCCATCGTGGAATCGCCAGTTTTAGCCCCTGATACCCCCGAGCTGCCTTTAGCCCGCCTGAACGACCTGCCCGAAAACCTGCGCCTGGGCGCTGCCCAGGCTGGTTGGAGCGAATTGATGCCAGTCCAGGCCAAGGCCATCCCGTACTTGTTTGCCCAACGCGATATGATGATCCAATCCCGCACCGGTAGCGGCAAGACCGGCGCGTATCTGCTGCCTATCCTGGAGATGATCAACCCGCTCCAGCGCGTTACCCAGGCCCTGGTCTTGGTGCCGACCCGCGAGCTGGCCGTCCAGGTGGCGACAGAGGCCGAAATCCTTGGCCATTCCACCGCGGTGCGCAGCATTGCCGTTTACGGCGGCGTGGGCTATGGTGATCAACTGGATGCCTTCAAAGCCGGGGCCCACCTGGTTGTTGGCACGCCGGGCCGCATCCTCGACCACCTGCTACGCCGCTCGCTGACCCTGGATGCGCTCCAGTTCCTGGTTTTTGATGAGGCCGACCGCATGCTTTCAATGGGCTTTTACCCGGATATGCGCCGGGTAAAATCTTACCTGCCCGCCCGGCGAGTCAGCACTTTCATGTTCTCAGCCACTTTCCCGGTCCCGGTGATCAACCTGGCCAGCCAGTTCATGCACCAGGCCGGCTTCCTCAACCTGAGTAGCGACCATATCCACGTTGCCGAAACGGAACACGTCTATTACACCATCCCCGGCCTGGATAAGGACCGCGGCCTGGTGCGGATTATCGAAGTCGAAAACCCGCCTTCCGCCTTGATCTTCTGCAACACCAAGGTGCGCGTCGATTATGTCACTACAGTACTGCAACGTTTTGGTTATGACGCCGATGAGTTGACCTCCGACCTCTCCCAGGTTGCCCGTGAGCAGGTCCTGGAGCGCGTCCGGCGCGGCCAGTTGCGCTTCCTGGTGGCGACGGATGTAGCGGCGCGCGGCATCGACCTGCCGGAGCTGTCGCATGTCATCCAGTATGAGCCGCCTGAAGATCCCGAAGCCTATATCCATCGCGCCGGGCGTACCGGTCGGGCCGGGGCCAGCGGCACTGCGATTACCCTGGTCAGTCCATCGGAAAGCAGCGAGCTTCTCCGGATCGGCAAGCGCTTTGGCGTTCCCTTTGTCGAGCGCCCCCTGCCTGGTGATGAAGAAGTCCAGGCAGTCGTTTCAGAACGCGTCATTGCTTTGCTCGAAGCCCGCCTGCGTGGCCGCGACCGTCTGCAATCGGAGCGGATGGCGCGCTTTTCCAGTTTGGTGCGCAGCTTAAGCGAGAGTGAAGATGAGCGCGGCCTGCTGGCCATGCTGCTGGATGATTTTTACCAGGAAACTTTTCATCCTCCCCTGGTTCCACCAGTCTCACCAGAGAAACCAGCCTCGCCTCGCAAGGGCGGCCAGGAATCGCGCCCGCGCAGCCGCCGGCCGCGTGACCGTAAACGCCTTTCCTCCTAAGTTTTAAAAGGAGTAACATGATGCTTTCCCCGACTCCTGCACCCAACCCGGCAGAACTGCTCCAACAGCTTATCCGCTTCGACACCACCAATCCGCCCGGGAACGAGCGCGAGTGCGGCCTGTTTATTCGGGATATCCTGGACCAGGCTGGCATCGAATCCACCCTGCTGGCGCGCCATGCCGAGCGACCCAATCTAATCGCCCGCCTTAAAGGCGCCGGGAACGCCCCACCGCTCCTGCTTTACGGCCATATGGATGTGGTCACGACCGCCGGCCAGGACTGGCAGGTTCCTCCGTTCGAAGGGCGCATCCAGGATGGTTATCTCTGGGGGCGCGGCGCGCTGGATATGAAGA